>NZ_JBNPNC010000007.1:0-72153 GCF_050314315.1 Desulfovibrio sp. SGI.102
ATCCTTCGTGTTCCGCCAGACAGCCTTGCGTTGCGCCATATCCGCCTGATATTTCCCGTCTTTCCCGCTGTTGCGTTTCAGCTCCCTGCTGATGCTGGAAGGCGCGTAGCCCAAGATCCCCGCTATTCTCCGAATGGAAAGATTCCCGGCAATGAGGCTGGCCAGTATTTCCCGATGTGTTTGTGTAAGCTGGTGATGACCCACGACAGTCTCCTCATTGTGAGGTTTGTTTTTTTCCAACCTTGACTGTTGTGGGTCTTCCTGTTTTACGCAAGCCCCGTGTTGCGTTTCAATTTACAATCTGCCAGTTCCCGGCAGTATCCGGCTACGACCCAGCAAAAAAGCCGCGCCATGACAGCGCGGCTTTTTCTGTTGCAAGAAAACTGCGGAAAAGGGCAGCCCAACATACGCCAAACGGCTACCGCCATCGCCTCTCTCAGACCTTGCGTCCAGTGACGGGGCAGCAGTACGGCGCGGCCCTTGGTCCCTTTCCTATCGCTCTCCAATTTGTGCGCCTTCGCGCCTAAAACCGGGGCGTGGCCTCGCCGCGACGCTTTTTGGCGCAATGCAGGCCCAGAAAATCCGCTTCGGGCAGGGCGGTCAGGCGCTCGTCAGGCACGGCCGCCAGACCGCGCCGCTCGCGCAGCACATGGCTCAGGTATTCCCGGTGCAGCATGTCCCGCAGCCAGGGCTGCCGGTCGCCCATGTCGCGCACCAGGCTGGCCCCGATGACGTCCCCGCCGTGCAGGCCGTCCATCATCTCGCAATCGCCGGAGCCGTAGACGCGGGGATCCGAAAAATCCATGCTCTCCACACCGCAGTCCAGCAGGCCCTGCCGCAGGGCCGACAACCAGCCGGCATCACCGCCGTTCCTGTCGGCAAGGGCGCCCAGTACGGGCGTGGCCAGGGGCGGCAGGAAGACGATGGTGCGGATGCCGCGCGAACGCAGGCGGCAGCAGATCTCGGCAAAGGCTTCCAGGCGTTCCCTGTCCGGCGCAAGGCTCCCGGCCCAGACGCCGCTGCCGCTTTCCAGCTCGCGCAGCGTGCGGGCAAAGGCATGGTCCGGCGCAGGCCGGCGGCCATCCAGCACCGCGCCTTCATAGAGCGAGCCGTCCGGTCCGTAGCCCGTATCGCGGAGCTGGGCCTCCAGCCCGTAGCGGTCGGCACGCAGACGATGCTGCAGGGGAGCCAACATGTCCGCCGGGGCGATGCGTCCCTGTACCAGCCAGCGCCAGGGGGCCCGCAGGGTGGACGCATCCAGCAAAGAAGGCTGCACTATCCGCTCAGGGTGCCCGGCCGGAGCGCCTGCCGTCAGCCACCAGAAGTCCAGGCCCAGCAGCACGACCTTGGGCCTGTGGACGGCCAGCATCCTGTCCACCAGAAGGCGCAGGCTCTCCAGATCCGTAGCGGCCCCGGCCATGTTCACGAAGGGGCGCTCGAAAAAGGCCGCGCGCACGTTCCCCGCCCGCGACGAGCCCAGCACCACCACTTCCGGCTTCACGGCCGCATACAGGGCCAGCTTGTAGGCCATGATGTCCTGCGCCAGCCCCGGCCCGAACAGGACGAATTCCCCCTGTGCCTGCCGTGCCACGACTTCTTCCTGATCCAGTTCGCCGCTGGCCGTCAGCCAGCAGACGGCCCAGGGGACCAGCAGCAGCCCCGCCAGCAGGGCCAGGATCACCAGAGAAAGGAAAAAACGTTTCAGCCAGCCGTCAGGGGCCGGATGCGCTATCTCGGACATGAGGGCCTCCGTCAAAAGCGGAAAGAAAGGAAGGCATGGCCCTGCATCAGCAGCAGGGAGACCAGCGCAGGCAGGGCCAGAGCCACGGCCCAGAGCAGGTTCGGCTGCCAGTGCAGCCAGGGACGGCTGCCGTCGGCGCGGCCCAGCATCACATGCTGGCTGCAGGGCAGGGCCCAGACGATGACGGCGCAGACGGCCAGCAGCGGCAGCAACAGCCGGGGCTCCAAGAGGCCGCCGGGCAGCAGGGCCTCCAGCCCCTGTTGCAGGGGCAGGGGATGGCCGTCGCTCCAGAGGAACATGCTCTGCCAGACATGCAGGGCCGTGCCCGTATCCCCGGCGCGGAACAGCACCCAGGCCACGGTCAGGCACAAAAAGGTCACCAGCACGCACAGGGCCCGCAGGGGCGGCAGGGCCAGCACGCGCTCGGCCAGGCTGCCGCGCAGCAGATGCCGGAAGGCGTGGTTGACCAGCAGGAGCAGGCCGTGCAGGGCCCCCCAGAGGAGGAAGGTCAGCCCGGCCCCGTGCCAGACACCGCAGACCAGCATGGTCAGCAGCAAATTGGCGTACTGCCGCGCCCGGCCGTGACGGCTGCCGCCCAGGGGCTGGTACAGGCAGTCATGCAGCCAGCGGCCCAGGGTCATGTGCCAGCGGCGCCAGAAGTCCACGATACCCGTGGCCTTGTAGGGCGCGGCAAAATTCTCCGGCAGGCGCAGGCCCAGCATGAGGGCGGCCCCCACGGCCATGTCCGTATAGCCGGAAAAATCGAAATAGATCTGGAAGGTGTAGCTCAGGGCCCCCAGCCAGGCCTCGGCCGTGCTCAGGGGCAGGCCCTGGGCGGCGGCGTGGAACACGGCATCCGCCGCCGGAGCCAGACTGTCGGCCAGCAGCACCTTCTTGGCCAGGCCCAGCACCATCAGCCCCAGGCCCCGCGCCAGATCCTCGGCCTGCGGCACCTCCAGGGCGTCCAGCTGCGGGCCCATCTCCTCATAACGGACCAGCGGGCCGGACAGGGCATAGGGGAAGCAGGTGGTGAACAGGGCCTGCCGCACGATACCTTCGGGCCGGATGCGGCGCTGGTAGACGCCCAGCAGCCAGGCCAGCTGGATGAGCACGGCAAAGGAGAAGCCCGCGGGCATGGCCGCGGGCGCCAAAACGGGCAGGATGTCCTGCCATTGCGCCAGCCAGGCCGACAGGGCTGGCAGATGGCGGAAACGGCACCAGACCAGCACGTTGGGCAGCACGGCCAGAAGCAGCAGGCCCCGACGGCCCAGTCGACGGCGGCGGTGCCCCTCATCGGCCAGCAGCAGGCCGAACAGATAGTTGACCACGGTCAGGCCCAGCAGGAGCAGCAGGGCCTCCAGCCCCTGGCAGGCCCCAAAGAGCAGCGAGGCCCCCAGCAGGAGCACGGACAGTCGGGCCTTGTCTTCTCCGGCAGTCAGTTTCCAGAGCCAGACGAGGATGGGAAGAAAAAGGAACAGGAAGGGGAAGGAAGCGAAAAGCATAAAAAGAATCTCCCGGCGCGGCACATCTCAAGACGGCCACCCCGGGAGAAAACGAGGAGACTGATACGTGGGATCGTCCCGAATGCCGCGCGATCTCAGGAATTGAGCTCGGCTCTGAACTTGCGGGACAGGCGGAAGACGACGACCTTGCGCGGAGGCAGCGTGATGGCCTCATCCGTTTGCGGATTGCGGCCTTTGCGCGACGCTTTGTCGTAAGCCTCAAACTTGCCGAACCCACTGATCAGAAGAGCATTGTCCTTTTTGATGGCATTCTTCATGATCTCCAGCAGTTTTTCGACCACATTCTTCACGTCAACCCGATTTTTGTCTGTACTCTCGTAGATCCGCTCGACGATGTCAGCTTTGGTCAATGTTTTCTTCATGTCCAATCCTTATGCCACAGGCACGCTTCACATATGCACAACTTTTTTGTAGGATATACTCAACTTGCATTTCCGGCAAGATTTTTGTCTCCGCGCGAAGCCTGCCAAGCCTTGCTACTCCTCGCTTTCTGCCATGTCTCGTGTTTCGCTTACTTTTTTATGGGAGACTCCTGCAAGGGCAATCCCGGTCTTCAGCGTTTTCATCCCGTTTTTCGGCTGCCCCCGCCGCTGTGTTTTTTGTTCCCAGCATGACCAGACAGGCCAGCAGGCCAGTCCTCTGGACGAGATACTGGCCCGTGCGGCCGCCGATCTGCACGCCCGGCGTGCACAGGGCAGGCCGCCGGTAGAGCTGGCCTTTTACGGCGGCACCTTCACGGCCCTGGCGCCCCGCGACCTGGACGCCTGTCTGGACATGGCCGACAGCCTCCGGCGTGACGGCTGCATCACCCGCTTCCGCTGCTCCACCCGCCCCGACCGTCTGGATGCGGCCCTGCTGGCGCGCCTGCGCCGCCACGGCTGCCGCACGGTGGAGCTGGGCATCCAGAGCTTTTCCGATACGGCCCTGCAGGCCAGTGAACGCCATTACAGCGGCCGGCAGGGCACCGAAGCCTGCCGTCTGGTGCGGGACGCAGGCCTTGCCCTGGGCGTGCAGCTGCTGCCCGGCATGCCGGGCCACCAGCCGGAAGACTTTTTGGCCGATGTGCGCCGGGCCCTGGATCTGGGGGCCGACATGCTGCGCTTTTATCCCTGCCTGGTGCTGGCGGGCACGGAACTGGCCCGCCGCTGGCAGCAGGGCCTCTACGCGCCCTGGCCCCTGCCGCGGACCCTGTCCCTGCTGGCGCGCGGCTGGCTGTACGCCCGTCGCGCCGGGGTGCCCGTCATCCGTATGGGCCTTGCCCCCGAACCCGGCATGGAAGCGGCCCTGCTGGCCGGTCCCGCCGACAGGAACCTGGGCGGGCGCGTGCTGGGACGGGCCCTGTGGCTGCATGTCTGCGCCTGCCTGCTGCGGACGCGGGGGGATGATGCCGCCCGCAGCGAGGTACGGGCCGCGGCCCTGCTGGACGCCCTGCTGGCGGGCGGGGAAGCCCCCGCCGGACTGCCCCGGGCACAGGCGCTGTATCTGCCGCGCTCCTGCCAGGGCTTCTTCCGCGGGCCGGGCGACGAGCTGGGCACGGCCTGGGCGGCCCTGGGCATCACGCGCCGCAACCTTGTCTGGACAGCGGGACAGGCCGCCAGCCTGCATCTTGATGCCTGATCCGATCTTTCCTCCAACCTGCGGCACAGCCCGCATCCGACCATGAGGTGACCATGTCCGCCGCCCCTTCCGGGTCCCTGCCGCCGCTCAGTGAAGAAGAACGCGCCATCTTTGCCAATGCCATCCGGCAGGCCCGCATGCTGCAGCGGACCCTGGGGCCGCTGTGCGAGGTCGCCATCCATGATTTCCGCGATCTCGAGCACTCCCTCATCCATCTGGAAGGCAGCCTTACCGGCCGCAAGCTGGGCGCGCCCATCACCAACATCGTGGTCAAGGCCTGGCGCCAGCAGGGCGACGATGTGGCGGACATCGTGGGCTATCCCTCGTCCACGCCGGGCGGCAAATCCCTCAAGTCCTCCACCTCGTTCCTGCGCAGGGCCGACGGCCGGGTCATCGGCGCCTTCTGCATGAACATCGACCTTTCCGACCTGCTGCACTTCCAGGCCGTGCTGCACCCCCTGCTGCACGTGGATCCGCTGGAACGCGACGTGAGCGAGACCTTTGCCGCCTGCACCGGCGATACCAGCCTTGCCATCCTCGAGGCGGCCATCCGGCGCGCAGGCAAACACCCCTCCCTCATGAACCGCGAGGAAAAAAAAGACTTCATCCGCATTCTCGACGAGGAAGGCGCCTTTCTCATCAAGGGCGTGGTCCAGCATGTGGCCAAGGAGATGCAGGTCTCCATCTACACGGTGTACAATTATATGCGACAAATCAAGAAAAATAATGACTAGTCTTACTATTTAAAATATTTTTTAAATTAAAAAATATTGACACATCCCCGTACTCAAGGCAAAAGGGGATGTGCTGCAATGGGGCGCAGCTCCTGTTTCCTTCCTCTCCCTCCCCGGCGCGCTCCGCGCCCGCCCCGCGTCAGGCCTGCGCCTGCGGCCAGCACAGTCATCCCACACAAGGAGACACCATGACTCCCACGCACAAGCCCCTGACGGCCCTGCATGTCCGTCCGGCCATCGAGACCTCGCTCTTCGACTTTTTCAAGATCGGCCCCGGCCCTTCCAGCTCCCATACCATCGGCCCCATGCGCGCCGGTCATGACTTCGTCCAGCGCTGCGATGCCCTCGACCCCGATCTGGTACGCCGCGCCGCCCGCATCCATGTGGTGCTGCTGGGCTCGCTGAGCGCCACGGGCATGGGCCACGGCACCAATACCGCCGTGCTGGCCGGTCTGCTGCGCACCAGCCCCGAGACCTGTCCCGCGGGCCTGCTGGACAGGCTGGGCCGCGAAGCCGACGCCCGGCACGAGCTGCGCATCCACGACGTCCTTTTGCAGGTGGGCCTTGCCGACATCGAACACGGCCCCATCATCCACGACGCCCCCTACAGCAACACCCTGCTCGTCAGCCTTGAGGATGCCGACGGCCAGGCCCTGTTCAGCATGGAATACTATTCCGTGGGCGGCGGCTTCATCCAGTGGAAGGGCTGGACCCCGCCCGAACGCGGCAAGCCCGTGCACCCCTACGGCACCATGCGCCAGCTGCGCGAGCAGCTGGCCAAGACCGGCCTGACCCTGCACGAGCTGATCCTGGACAACGAAAGCGCCATCACCGGCATGTCGCGCCCGGACATCTTCCAGAACCTGGAACAGATCATGGAATCCATGTACGCCAGCGTGCGCCGCGGCCTTGAGGCCGAAGGGCAGCTGCCCGGCACCCTGGGCGTGTGGCGCAAGGGCCATACCCTGCTGGAACGCGCCCGCGAGATGCCCCTGGCCGTGGACCGCTTCCTGGGCCAGGTCAACGCCTATGCCTTTGCCGTGGCCGAAGAGAACGCCTCGGGCGGCGTCATCGTCACCGCGCCCACCTGTGGGGCCGCGGGCGTCATGCCCGCCCTGCTCTACGCCATGCGCTACAACATGAACATCGGTGACCGGGCCCTGCGCGAAGGCGTGCTGGCCTCGGCGGCCGTGGGCTTCCTGGCCAAGCACAACGCCGGTATCGCCGGTGCCGAAGTGGGCTGTCAGGGCGAAGTGGGCGTGGCCTCCAGCATGGCCGCCGCCATGCTGGCCCATGCGCGCGGCTATGCCGTGGATGTGGTGGAGAACGCCGCCGAAGTGGCCCTGGAACACCATCTGGGCCTGACCTGCGACCCCGTGGGCGGCTATGTGCAGATCCCCTGCATCGAGCGCAACGCCGTGGGTGCCATCAAGGCCTACAATGCCTGCCTGCTGGCCACCTGCGAGAAGTCCTCGCAGCATATGGTCAGCCTGGACGCCGTCATCATGGCCATGAACGAGACCGGCCGCGAGATGAACGCCAAATTCAAGGAAACCAGCGAAGGCGGCCTGGCCGTCAGCCTGGTGGAATGCTGATCGGGAGCCGTGCGCTCCCGCGGGGCCGTCTTCGTCCATCCGGCGAAGGCGGCCCCTTCCGTCCCCGGACAGGAACAGGGACGGCATCCGCCGCTGCCGGACGCCCCGCACAGGGCCCTGCCACGGGCCCGGGACCTGTTCCCCTGCCTTTCCAACCCTTTCACCTTCAAGGAACCTTCATGGCACAGACCCCTGAAACCGGCCATGCCGCCTCCGGCCGCTGGACGAAATTCGACGTCGTCTGGATGCTCAACCTCTTCGGCACCGCGGTGGGCGCGGGCATCCTCTTCCTGCCCATCAATGCGGGCATGTCCGGCATCTGGCCCCTGGTCGTCATCACCCTGCTGGTGGGCCCCATGACCTATTTCGCCCACCGGGGCCTGGCCCGCTTCGTGCTGTCCTCCTCCCGCGCCGACAGCGACATCACCGCCGTGGTGGAGGAACACTTCGGCCTTTCCGCAGGCAAGCTCATCACCCTGCTCTATTTCTTCGCCATCTATCCCATCCTGCTCATCTATGCCGTGGGCATCACCAACACGGTGGAATCCTTCATCGTCAACCAGCTGCAGATGGCCGCGCCGCCGCGCCTGCTGCTTTCCGGCGTGCTGGTGGCGGCCCTGATGGCCGTCATCCTGGTGGGCGAGAACTTCATGCTCAAATTCAACGAGTGGCTGGTCTACCCCCTGTGCGGCATCCTCTTCTGCCTGTCGCTCTATCTCATCCCGCACTGGAACACCTCCTCGCTGGGCCAGATGCCTGATGCCGGCAGCTTCCTGGGCACCCTCTGGCTCACCCTGCCGGTGCTGGTCTTCGCCTTCAACCATTCGCCCGCCATCTCGTCCTTTGCCCTGGCCCAGCGCCGCCATTACGGCGACATGGCCGAACAGAAGGCCTCCCAGACCCTGCGCGGCACGGCCTGTATCCTGGTGCTCTTCGTCATGGCCTTCGTCTTCAGCTGCGTGCTCAGCCTCAGCCCCGCCCAGCTGGTGGAGGCCAAGGCCCAGAACATCCCCGTGCTCTCCTATCTGGCCAACCAGTTCGACAATCCCTTCATCTCCTGGTTCGGCCCGCTCATCGCCTTCCTGGCCATCGGCAGCTCCTTCTTCGGCCACTATCTGGGCGCCCGCGAAGGCCTGCACGGCATCCTGATCCAGATGTCCTCCAACCCCGAAGCCACGGCCACCTCGCGCAGCGTGCGCACCGGCATCGCCCTGTTCTTCTTCGTGACCCTCTGGCTGGCCGGCTGGCTCAATCCCGGCATCCTGGACATCATCGAATCCCTCAGCGGCCCGGTCATCGCCATGATCCTGTTCATCATGCCCATGTACGCCGTGCACAAGATCCCGGCCATGAGCCGCTACCGTGGCCAGTGGAGCAATGCCTTCGTGCTGGCCGCCGGTTGCGTGGCCATCTCTTCCCTGCTCTACAAGCTGTTCTGATCCCGCGCGCCGCATCCGTAAAACGACTCCAGACGTCCGCCGGTCTCCATGCCGGTGGGCGTCTTTTTTTGTGCCGCCGGATTACCGCGGGCGATGCGGCCCGTGTGAGCCTTGCCGCTCCCCTGCCGCACAGCAGGCGGACAGCGCACGGCGTCTCCATGATAAGAAAGGAGGATGAAGAAGAGAGGAACGGCGAATTTCCGCGAGCAGACGTGCGCCGTGCCATCTGTGATGGCCGGGCTGCACGAGCATCCTGGCCAAGAGCGGGGAGCGTACGGAGGAGCAAGGCGGCGACACCGGGCCTGCCAAAGCCTGCCGGACAGCGGGCGCATCGCAGAGCGCCGCACACGAAGGCCGTTCTTCCCTGATGGCCGGGGCTCCGTGACCGGACAGGCCGGAGAGCTGCCGCGCCCTCGAAGACCGGGACTCGGAAGGGGAAAAAACTCTCCCCTGTCTCGTGCCCGGCAGAGCGGGCCGCATGGACCACGGTACGGGGCTGTCCCGCCCCTCCCCACCTTGGACAGACCATGCCGTCGGAGAAAAGAAAGGCAGGCCGGACGGACGCCGGACAGCGGACAAAAAAAGACGACCGGCTGCCCAGGGGGAGGAGCAGCCGGCCAAAGAGGGAGGATGTTCTGATGGTTAGAGGTTATGGTGAAGGAGGAGGATGCTCTCGTGAGCCCCGGCAGGACCAAGGGGGATTGCCCTGCCGGATATGTTGTCCGCCTAAGGCGGGGAGGGACGATCTCAGGAGTAAAATCCGTCGTTCTCAGGAAGGCCCGGCCGGGGCCAGGGGAATCCCCGGCCGGGGTAGAAGTTCCAGAGGACTGCATTTTGTAGAGCGGGAGCTCCGGTTAAAGGTGCCTGTCAAAGGAGGTTGCTGTTTTCGGGAGCCTGGCCGGAAGGAGGAGGAGCTTCCGGCCAGATATTTCTTTCTGCCGTTGGCAGGGATCAGCTCTTAGTAGTGGCCGCGATGGGGACCGTCGTAGTAACCGGCGTCACCGCGGGGGCCGTCGCCACGGGGGCAATCCATGGCGGGGCCGCGATCGCCACGGGGACCACGAGGACCGCGGGGGGCATCCTTGAAGCCTTCCGGCACGCCCACTTCGGCAGCCAGCTTGTCGCCCAGGGCGTCATGCAGGTCGGCCATCTCGTTGCGCAGACGGGCCATTTCGGTAGCGGCCTCACGCACGGCCTTCACATCGGGGTTGGTGGCGTTTTCCAAAGCCCGCAGTTCCTGGCGCTTGACGTAGATGCTGTCGCGCAGCTGCTCCATGCGGGGAGCGAATTCTTCCATGATTTTGTCGAACTTGGCACGCTGCGCGTCCGACATGGCCCGGTAACCCCAGCCACGGGCGTGGCCGTGATGTCCCCAGCCGCCTTCCCAGCAGCCGCCGTCGCCGTAACCGTAGCAGGGACCATAACCGTTGCCCTGGCCGCGATGATGGGGGCCGGCGAAAGCGTCAGAGGTCATGGTTCCGCCGATGAGGGCTGCAGCCAGCAGGGCAGGGATCATAACGCGGGAAGTATTCATATATATGCTCCTTTATCTCTTCTCAGAGTGGGTTATCTTTGGGCTTTGGGTCTTGCCCTTTGTGCCCTGTATATAGCAACCCGCGTGCCAAACATTATTTTTCAATATAAATCAATATATTATATTTTTATCCCGGCAAACAGCCCTCCTCCGGCTGCCCTGTGTTCCCCCCGGATGTCCAGTTTTTATGCAGCGGGCCGGCGGACCTGGTCAAAAATTATACAGCAGACAAATTTTCATACACCCCTGACGCTCGGCCCCCAAAGCCGGAGCCGGATACAAAAAAAGCCCCGCCTGAGCGGGGCCTGGATGTTTCGTGCGGGCTGCAGAAGTTACGGGCAGGGTTCGAGGGTCTCCTGCAGGGAATACGTATGGATCACGTCCTGCCGGATCATGCTGTTGCAGCCCCGGCTCTTGCCGGCGCGGCGAAAACTCACGCCCACCTCGTCCAGCAGGCGGCCTTCCAGCTGCGCCAGCTGCAGGCGCAGACGGTCGCGCAGGTCCTGCAGCTCCCAGCCAAGACGGGAGAGCGTTTCGGCGGACGAGTCCTCCGCGTAGTCGAAATGGGCCAGTTCTTCCCGCTTCTGGCGAATGCGCCAGCGGGTGTCTTCGATGGCAGGACGGGCTTCTTCAAGGATGGCGCGGGCCTTGACCTGCTGTTCTTCGGGCAGGCTCTGGAGCCACTGGTCGACATTGCGGTAGCCGCGCGGCCCGTGACCGCCGCCGTGATGCCCCCCGGCAGCCGCCATGAGCGGCAGCAGCAGGAGCGATGTCATGACCAGACCACTGACAACTATATTCTTCCACATAGGCAAACCTTGTTCTGTTGGGCCATGCTTCTGGCATATCAAGCCTGTGTCCGCGGCGCAAGGAAAGGCCGCCGGCAGGCCGTGGCATTTTTTTCGTCTTTCCTCGTTCTTGCAAAAAACATGCAAGCCAAATATCCGACGGCAAGGTGACAGGTGCCCCAACCATGCTTATAGTGCAGGCATGAACTTTATCCGACGCTGCCTTTCCGCTGCTGCCGCCCTGCTGGACCCCCGCCGCCACCGGCTGGCCCGCGCCGCCAACCGGCCCTGCCAGACACCGGGGTCTGCCGCGTCCGGCCGGAACACCGGCGGCATGGTGGCCAATGACCAGGCCGCGCGCGAGAACGACTGCTCCCAGGCCCGTTCACAGCTGGCGCAGCAGCAGAACACCCCGCTGGGCCTGCTGCTGGGCGGGACGGCCTTCGTCCTCATCCTGCTGGTCACCCTGCTGGCCCTGGCCTCCATCGAGCGTAACGAACGGGCCATGTCACGCCTGCTGGCCGAAAAAGGCAGCTCCCTGATCATGGCCTTCGAGAGCATGCTGCGCACCAGCATGCGCGGCGAGGCGCGCGTGCGCCTGCAGATCCTGCTCAAGGAGATGGCCAGCACCTCGGACGTGCAGTTCATCGCCGTCACCATGCCCGACGGCACCATCCTGGCCCACAGCAACGGCAACCGCCTGGGCGAGATCCTGCGCATCAACGGCGAAGAGGCCGACGAAAAGACCATGAAGCTCCTGGCCCCCGGCAGCCAGACACGTTCTGCCATCCTCAATATGGAAGGCCAGCGCGTGTTCGTGGTCTACCGCTATTTCATGCAGCCCCCGCCGGGGCAGGAGCTGCCGCCGGGCCTGCCGCAGCCCATCATCTTCCTGGGCCTCGACCTCTCACCGTTCGAGATCACCCGCGGCCAGGACAGGGACCACGTCTTCATGCTGGCCGGGGTGGCCATGCTGGTGGGCCTGGCCTGTCTGCTGGCCCTGTACTACGCGCAGCGCGCCCGCGAATCCCGCCGCCGCCAGCGCCGGGCCGAAGGCGAGATCCGCCGCCTGGAAGAAGAGATCCGCCGCAAGGAAAAGCTGGCTGCCGTGGGCACGCTGGCCGCCGGGGTGGCCCACGAGATCCGCAACCCGCTCAGTTCCATCAAGGGCTACGCCACCTATTTCGGCATGCGCTTCCCCGAAGGCAGCGAAGACCGCAAGGCCGCGGGCGTCATGGTGCGCGAGGTGGAACGCCTCAACCGCGTCATCAGCGAGCTCATCGGGCTCTCGCGTCCCAGTGACGTGCGTCCCGTGGCCGCCCCGCTGGAAGACAGCGTGGCCCATGTGCTGCGCCTCATCGCCCAGGATGCCGAAAAACGCGGCGTCCGGCTGGTGAACAGCCTTCCGGCCGCCCTGCCCCCGGCCCGCATGGATCCCGACAGGCTGGGGCAGGCCCTGCTCAACATCTGCCTCAACGCCCTGGACGCCATGCCCGACGGCGGCACCCTGACCCTGGGCTGTACGGTGGAGAAGCAGCATCTTGTCCTCTCGGTCACGGACACCGGGCAGGGCATCGCGCCCGAGAACCTCAACCACATCTTCGACCCCTATTTCACCACCAAGGGGCACGGCACGGGCCTGGGACTGGCCACCGTCCACAAGATCGTGGAGGCGCTCGAAGGCGAAGTCTATGTGCAATCCCGTCAGGCCACGGCGGACACGCCCGGCCGGACCACGTTTTTCATACGCCTGCCGCAGGCCGGCAAGGCAGCGGGCCATCCGGCGGACGGCCCGGACAGGCAGGCGGGGGAGCCTGCCGACAGGCAAAAGGGGGAGGATTAGGTGAATACCAGCATTCTCGTGGTTGACGACGACGATGCCCACCGCGGCATGTTGCGCATGATGCTCCAGGCCTGGGGCTACAGCGTGGACGAGGCGGCCGACGGCGATCTGGCCGTGGAGGCCGTGCGCGCCAAGCCCTACGACGTGGTGCTGACCGACGTGCGCATGGGACGCATGGACGGCATCCACGCCCTGCGGGGCATCCTGGACTACAATCCGGCCCTGCCCGTGGTGCTGATGACGGCCTACTCCTCCGTGGAGACCGCCGTGGATGCCCTGCGCCTGGGCGCCTACGATTATCTGACCAAGCCGCTGGACTTCGACGCCCTGCGCGAGACCCTGCAACGGGCCGTGGACCACTCCCGCATGAGCGTGGAGAACCGCGAGCTGCGCCGCCAGCTCAGCGAGGCCGCCGCCGGGCCCGAGATCCTGGGCCGCAGCCCTGCCGTCAGCGCCATGCGCGAGATCATCGCCACCGTGGCGCCCACCGAGGCCACGGTGCTCATCACCGGGGAATCCGGCACCGGCAAGGAACTGGTGGCCCGCGCCGTCCACGGTGCCAGCGCCCGTGCCAACAAGCCCCTGGTCACGGTCAACTGCGCCGCCCTGGCCGAGAACCTGCTGGAATCCGAGCTGTTCGGCCATGAGCGCGGGGCCTTCACCGGCGCCGACCGCCGCCGCGAGGGCCGCTTTCTGCAGGCCGACGGCGGCACCCTCTTCCTGGACGAGATCGGCGAGATGCCCCTTTCGCTCCAGGCCAAGCTGCTGCGCGCCCTGCAGCAGGGCGAGGTGCAACGCGTGGGCTCGGACTCGCCCATCACCGTGGACGTGCGCGTCATCGCCGCCACCAACCGTAACCTGCGCGAAGAGGTGGAGCAGAAGCGCTTCCGCGAGGACCTGTTCTTCCGCCTCAACGTCATCAGCATCGAAGTGCCCGCCCTGCGTGAACGCAGCGAGGACATCCCCCTGCTGGCGGCCCATTTCCTGGAAAAATTCGCGGCCCGCAACCGCAAGAGCGTCAAGGGCTTCGCCCCGCAGGCCCTGGACATGCTGCGCCGCTACTCCTGGCCCGGCAACGTGCGCGAGCTCCAGAACGCCGTGGAGCGCGCCGTGATCCTCTGCACCGGCGACCTCATCACCGGCCCGGAACTGCCCGCCAGCGTCACCGGTGCCGCCGAGCAGGCCGCCCCGGTACCGGAGACCGCCGAGGCCTCCCTGGCCGGTCTGTCTCTGGAAGCTCTGGAGCGCCGCGCCATCGAGGACACCCTGCGCCAGACCGAGGACAACAAGAGCGAGGCTGCCCGCCGCCTGGGCATCACCCGCGCCACCCTGCACAACAAATTGCGCAAGTACGGGCTGGAATAAGAGCGGGCAGGGATTTTCCGGGGGGAAGGGGACCCCCTTGCGCGCGAGCCAAGGGGGGTCCCTTCCCCCCGGCCCCTCATCCCTCCCCCAACGCGCTTTGTTCAGGAGGATGGCGAGGCCCGGAAAAGCCACGGCCTTGCCTGGATGACCGTCCCCCGAACAAACACCGCCCGCCGGCGGTTGGGCAAAGACGGAAAAGAGCAATCAATGGCGTGCGCCGGACAGTTTTCGTACAAATCAGCAACGGAGGGGGCACCGCGCTCCCTCCATGAGGAAACACACATGGCACAGGACAGCCCAAACAAAAGCACGCCCGCAGCGGGCCTGCCTGATGAACAGCAGCTGGAACGCATCACGGACTTTTTCCACGAGGCGGGACATCTGCGCCACACGCCGCGCAGCGGCTATGCCTTCCTGGGCTCCGGCAGCGAGAACGTGGCCGAGCATTCCTACCGTACCAGCGTCATCGGCTACACCCTGGCCAAACTGGCGGGGGCCGATGCCGCCCGCGTGACCTTCCTCTGCCTTTTCCACGATCTGCATGAAGCACGTACCGGCGATTTCAACTATGTGAACCACCGCTACGACACCTGCCGCGACCGCGATGCCCTGCAGGATGCCGTGGACGGCACCGGACTGGAGCAGGACATCCTCGAGGGCTGGGACGAACTGCAGGAGCGCCAGAGCCTGGAGGCACGCCTGGCCCACGATGCCGACCAGCTGGACCTGATCTGCAACCTCAAGGCCGAGCTGGACAAGGGCAACAAATTTGCCGCCGACTGGCTGGAAAGCGCGGTCAAACGCCTGCGCAGCCCGCAGGCCCAGGCCCTGTGCGAGGTCATCCTGCGCACGGACCATAACCGCTGGTGGTACGGCCGCGTGGACAAAAAATGGTGGGTGGACCGCAAGTGAGCCTGTCCCGGCTCTCTCCGGGAACAGCCCTTTCCCGATAACGACAACAGCCCGGTCTCCATGGAGGCCGGGCTGTTTTTTTGTCACGGAGCCGAACGCCCTGCCTTCCCTGCCCCGCTCACCTCAGGCCGGCCAAGACGCTCCAGGAAAAGAAGGCCCCGCGGACCGGGAACTGCTGACATGCGCGAGAGGAGAAGCCGAGGGACTCCGCAAGAGCCGTGTTCGGCGATGATGGAGAGGAACGAATAAAGCGCGTTTGAAGGAGGATGGGGGTGTGGGGGAAGGGGGGAACTTTGTGCGCTAGCCAAAGTTCCCCCCTTCCCCCGCGTTCTTTTCCCCAACAGCTATTTTCCCTTGGGCGGTTCGCGGCGGGGGCAGAAGTCGGCCATCTCGCATTCCGCGCAGCGGGGGCTGCGGGCGTGGCAGACATCGCGGCCGAACCAGACCATGCGGTGATTGACGTCGCCCCATTCGGCACGGGGGAAGAGGCGCATCAGATCCTGTTCGATGTCCACGGGATCGGTGTGGGAGGTAAGACCCAGACGATAGCTGATGCGCTTGACGTGGGTATCCACGGCCAGGCCCTCGTTGATGCCGAAGGCGCCGAACAGCACCACATTGGCCGTCTTGCGGGCCACGCCGGGCAGGGTGATGAGCTCGTCCAGACGGGGCGGCACCTCGCCGCCATAGACGGAGACCACGCGCTGCGCCGCGCCCAGCAGGTTGCGGGCCTTGCTGTGATAGAAGCCCGTGGAACGGATGACGCTTTCCAGCTCTTCCTGCGTGGCCAGGGCCAGCTCGGCCGGGCCGGGCCAGCGCCGGAACAGCTCCGGGGTCACGGTGTTGACGCGGGCGTCGGTACACTGGGCGGCCAGCACCGTGGCCACCAGCAGTTCCCAGGCGTTGTCGGCTTCAAGATGGGTCGCGGGACGGGGATAGCGGGCCTGAAGGGCCGCCAGGACTTTTTCAGCGCGGGCCAGGGCACCGCGCGGCAGGGATTTTTTTACGCTCATGGGCCTGCTATGCCACAGGAAGACAGGGGGAGCAAGGCGGGGCACGCTTGGTTTTTACGGCCCGCTGGTGTATCTTCTGTCCGCTTTTCCCACTTCCCGAACAGGAGGACGCCATGAGCCTGCTTGCCTGTGTCACTGTGCCCGACGGAGCGACTGCCCGAACCCTGGCCCATCTGGTGGTGGAACGACGGCTGGCCGCCGGGGTGAACATCCTGCCCGGAGCCCTTTCCATCTATCGCTGGGAAGGCAAGGTCCGCGAAAGCCGCGAATGCCTGCTGCTGGCCCAGGTCAGCCGGGCAGCGTGGGAAGATTTTCGTGCCGCCGTGGAGGCGGCCCATCCCTATGAAGTGCCCTGTATCGTGGGCATGCCGCTGGAGAAGGGCAACGCGCCCTTCCTGGACTGGATCGCCCAAAACAGCCTGCCCGCAGGGCAGCTCAACGAATAAAAGGAACGAAGATGGCCATTTATGTTTCCGGTTCCCTGGCTTTTGACCGCATCATGACCTTTGGCGGCAACCTGCAGGACCATGTGCTCATGGACAAGCTGCACATGCTGAGCGTCAGCTTCATGGTGGACAGCATGGACGAACGCCGCGGCGGCTGCGCGGGCAACATCGCCTACACGCTGGCCCTGCTGGGCGAAAAACCCATCGTCGTCTCCGCCGCCGGCCGTGACTTCACCGGTTACGCGGCGGCCTGGGAAAAGCTGGGCCTGTCGCTGGAAGGCATCCGGCGCGATTCCGACGTGTTCACGGCCCTGTGCTACATCACCACGGACCAGAACAACAACCAGATCACGGGCTTCTACCCCGGCGCCATGAGCCAGCCCGCCACCTACACCTTCCCCAACCTCGATCCCGCCAAGGACTGGGCCATCGTCTCCCCCGGCAGCGTGGACGACATGCGCCGCCTGCCCGGCTTCTTCCGTGAAAAGGGCGTGCGCTACATCTTCGACCCCGGCCAGCAGCTGCCCGTGCTTTCGGGCGATGACCTCTGCGACGCCATCCGCGGTTCCTATGCCTGCGTGACCAACGATTACGAGCTGGGCATGGTCTGCAAGAAGACGGGCAAGAGCGAGGAAGAACTGGTGGCCATGACCGGCTGGCTGGTGACCACGCTGGGCGGCGACGGCCAGCGCATCCGCAATGCCCAAGGCGTGGACGTGCATGTGCCCGCCATCCCCTGCGACGGCGTCAAGGATCCCACCGGCGCGGGCGACTCCCACCGCGCGGGCCTGCTCAAGGGCCTGGTCTGCGGCCTGGAGATGCCCGAAGCCGCCAAGCTGGGCGCGGTGAGCGCCTGCTACGCCATCGAGCAGCTGGGCACGCAGGAACACCACTTCAGCAAGGACGAGTTCCGCAAGCGCTACGAGGCCAGCTTCGGCCCCCTGCCCATCACCCTGTAACCATACCGGAGGGGCCTGCCCGACAGGCCCCTTTTTTCATCCCCGCCCGGACGGGGAGATCCCGCCTCCGGCATGCTGCCATCACCGGCAACAACGGAGCATGTTTCAGCCAAGGAGCATCCAGCCATGCGCACCGAAGCCGTCAGGGCCCAACTGGCCGCCCACGGTCTGGGCGACCGCTACCGCGAGTTCACCGTCTCCAGCGCCACCGTGGCGCTGGCGGCCGAAGCCCTGCACTGCGAGGCGGGCCGTATCGCCAAGACGCTGTCCATCCTCACCTCCACCGGTCCCGTGCTGGTGGTGGCCATGGGACTGGCCCGTCTGGACAACCGCAAGTTCAAGGATCTGTTCCACGAAAAGGCCCGCTTCATCCCCGTGGAGGACGTGGAGCGCCTGACCGGCCATCCCCAGGGCGGGGTCTGCCCCTTTGCCCTGCCGGAAGGGGTGCGCGTGTTCCTGGACGAGAGCCTCAAGCGCTATGACGTGGTCTACCCTGCCGCCGGTGCGCCCAACAACGCCGTGCAGCTGACCCCGGACGAGCTGGCCGCCGTCACCGGCGGGCAATGGGTCGACCTTTGCAAGCTCCCTGAAGAGCTGGCCTGACGGGCCTATCCTGCAGGCAGGGACGGGCGGCAGACGCTCCGACCGCCGCTTCCCGCAAATGAAAAAGGGCGTCCATCCGCGAAGGATGGGCGCCCTTTTCGTCTTCGATACCGGAAGCCGCCACGGCCCGGCCCTCACGGCCAAGCCGGACGGCGGGAGCTGCCCGGTCCTAGTAATCTTCCTCTTCCAGCGGAGGCGGCACGGCCACGGCGCTGGTGATGACGCGGCGGCGGCTCTTCACCGGCTCGGCGGGCACTTCCTTGTTCTCACGCGTCATGTGCGGTTCGGGCAGGTTGTTGTACAGCACCCAGAAAGGCGGATAGAGCTCGGTCAGTACGCCGGGGTTGCCCAGCTTGAAGCCTTCCTGCTTGCCGCGGGCACAGGCCGCCAGGGCCAGGGCCACGGCCCAGGGAGCGTCGGGGGCGTTCCAGCCGCGGGCCTGCAGAGCGGGACGGGACTTGCGCACGGGGCGGCCTTCCTCGTCCTGTTCTTCGGCTTCTTCCATGTCGTCACCGGGCTTCCAAGCCACCAGGCAGCCTTCGGCATCCAGAGCCAGACCGGCAGCGTGCAGGTAGCTTTCCACCACGTTCTCTTCGGCTTCCAGGCCGGCGGGCAGCACGGCACGACCGCCGCGCAGGGCCGTCATGGTGCTCAGGGCCACGGCCAGCGGACGCCAGGAGGCGGGCAGGCCTTCGGGCAGGGCAAAGGCGGCGGGCAGTTCGGCCAGCGGCTTCAGGCTGCGGGCCAGGATCTCGGTGGCCGAGCATTCGACCTTGGCACCGGTCTGGCGCAGCAGGTCCAGACCGGCTTCGGTGCCGGGCCAGGTGGGCCACTGGCCTTCCAGGCGCACTTCACCGCCCAGTGCGGGGGCGAGGCCCATCAGGAACACGGCCAGTTCCGGTTCCACGGGCAGGGTGGGCTCGGAGGGGATGCTCAGGGCGCAGGGCTGGAAGTGGAGCACGTCGCCTTCGCGGCGCACGTCGGCACCGGCAGCGTTCAGCACGGGCAGGATGCGGGCAAAGGCCAGCGCACGCTCGGGCATGGCGGAAAGGTCCAGGGTGATGGCGCGCTCATAGGAAGGCGCGGCCAGCATGATGCCTTCGGCCAGTTCCACCGGGGCATCGGCGGGGAAGACCACCTTGCCGGGCAGCACGCCGGAGCATTCGATGCGCACCGGGAAGCCGTCGGACTTGGGCACCACATGCACCAGACGCGCGCCCATGAGGGGCAGGAAGCGGCGGGTGGCGCTGAGGTCGGCCAGCTTGAGGGCCGCGCCGCCGGTGAACTTGGTACGCGAAGGACGGCCCAGGTAATGGCCCAGGGCCAGATAGAAGTTCCAGGAGCTGTCGCCCACATGCAGCACCTTGTCCGGGGTGCCCAGGGGCGTGCCGGCGGCCACATGCACGGCACCGTCGTCACGGTTGGCATGGGCGCCCAGCTGGTTGAGCAGCTTGACGCAATCCACGACGGGATCGTTCATCAGGGCGGGGGCGATGCGCACGGCCTGGCCGGTGCAGGCGGCCAGCGTGGCCCAGGCCCGGGTCAGGCGACAGGAACGCGGGGCGGGCATGGACAGGCGCACGGGCATGTCGGCGGGGGCAAGATTGAAGGCGGGGCGCTGGGCTTCGCCGTCTTCACCGGGACGGGGCAGGAATTCCACTTCCTGCATCAGGGTGAAGAAACGGCCGCTCAGGCGCGGGTCGCGGCTGACGCGGGAAACGGCGGCTTCCCAGGACTCGCGGATGCTCTTTTCTTCCGCGGGCTCCAGGAAACCCTTGGCATTGTACATGCGCTTGATGAGATTGTGGCGGCGCATGAGCATGCGCAGGATATCGCGGTCGATGTCACAGACGGTCTCGCGCAGGCTGCGGCGCGGACGCTCGGGCTTGCCGTCGGTTCTGGCCTCGAAACGTCCTTCGGGGCGGTCGCTGCGTTTGTCCGGCCTCTGGGCAGGTCGGAATTCGTGGTGCTCGTTCATGCTGGATGCTCCTCTCGACCGCCGGACGGCGCGTCGCTCTATGAATTTGTGGGGGATGCTGTATCCCGAAACGTCCTCACTGGCAAGCCCCCGGAAAAGACTTTTCCGCCCCCATGTGAAAGAGAGTGCAAGCTCCGGCGAGCACTGGAGGGAGCCTCAAAGAGCGTACCGGATGCCTTACGACGTATTTTTGATAAAAAACCAACTATTCCCAATAGATACAATCAACCATTTGATTTTATTGGATAATTGTTTCAACTTTTGCTTCTTTTTCTCATCAAGATCAGGGCGACACCGGAACGTCATAAAAAAGCCGCCCGTCCGGCATGGAAAGCATCGATATATTAACTATTTGAAATTAAATGATTTTACTAAAGCGTTTCATGAGCAGGAACAGGGAAATATTCAGGATAACCGGCTGATAAACATGCCTTTTCCTGGCCCAACACAAATCTTGGACATGGAAGCCGTCCAAAACGCGGAGCATCTTTACACAGCATAAAAATTATGCTAGGAAGAATGTGAAAGGATTATAGTGGCTTGTGCCGTTTTCCACCGAGAGTTTCCACGAATTTTTCAAAAGGGGGCTTGACGTGAAGAGGGGTAGCTTGTTACTAAATACACAAGCGCACGACCTGAGCGCTGTTGCCCAGGGTCGTGACCCCAATCAAGACGGCACTCGGGCGGCCCGAGTGGCTGCCCATACGGTCAAAATTGACCTGAAACACTTTAAGAGTTGGAGGATACGTTATGCCTACGTTTGTCGATCCGTCCAAATGCGACGGCTGCAAGGGTGGCGAAAAGACGGCCTGCATGTACATCTGCCCGAACGACCTGATGATCCTCGATCCTCAGGAAATGAAGGCGTACAACCAGGAACCCGACGCCTGCTGGGAATGCTATTCCTGCGTGAAGATCTGCCCCCAGGGCGCCATCACCGCTCGTCCCTACGCCGACTTTGCTCCCATGGGCGGCACCTGTATCCCCATGCGCTCTGCCGACTCCATCATGTGGACCGTGCAGTTCCGCAACGGCAGCGTGAAACGTTTCAAGTTCCCCATCCGTACCACTCCTGAAGGCTCCATCAAGCCCTTCGAAGGCAAACCGGAAGGCGCCAACCTCGACGACGAACTGCTGTTCACCGAAGAAAAGCTGGCCACCCCCATCGAAGTCCTGGGCAAGAAGTTCGAAGTGACTGAAGCCGACAAGGTCTTCACCGCTATGGAACAGGGCCGCTAGAGAGCAGTAACCGCGTAGAGCTTAAGGAGAAATCACTATGCCTATGATTCCCGTCAAGGAAGCGATGAAAGGCGTTGCCATTGCTGAACCTGAAGTGAAGGAACATGACGTCGACCTGCTGATCGTGGGCGGCGGTATGGGTGCCTGCGGTGCCGCTTTCGAAGCCGTGCGCTGGGGCGACAAACACGGTCTGAAAATGATGCTGTGCGATAAGGCCGCCCTCGAGCGCTCCGGCGCCGTGGCCCAGGGCCTGTCCGCCATCAACACCTACCTCGGCAAAAACACCGCCGACGATTACGTCCGCATGGTCCGCACCGACCTTATGGGTCTGGTCCGCGAAGACCTGATCTTCGACGTGGGCCGTCACGTTGACGACTCCGTGCATCTGTTCGAAGAGTGGGGCCTGCCCTGCTGGATCAAGGACGAAAACGGCCACAACATGAACGGCGCCGCCGCCAAGGCCGCCGGCAAGAGCCTGCGCAACGGCGACGAGCCCGTCCGCTCCGGTCGTTGGCAGATCATGATCAACGGTGAATCCTACAAGTGCATCGTGGCCGAAGCTGCCAAGAATGCCCTGGGTGAAGACCGTATCATGGAGCGTATCTTCATCGTGAAGCTGCTGCTCGACAAGAACACCCCCAACCGCGTCGCTGGTGCCGTGGGCTTCAACCTGCGTGCCAACGAAGTGCACATCTTCAAAGCCAACGCCATCATGGTGGCCGCCGGCGGTGCCGTTAACGTGTACCGTCCCCGTTCCACCGGTGAAGGCATGGGCCGCGCTTGGTACCCCGTGTGGAACGCCGGTTCCACCTACACCATGTGCGCTCAGGTCGGCGCCGAAATGACCATGATGGAAAACCGCTTCGTGCCCGCCCGCTTCAAGGACGGTTACGGCCCTGTGGGCGCCTGGTTCCTGCTGTTCAAGGCTAAAGCCACCAACTGCAAGGGCGAAGACTACTGCGCCACCAACCGCGCCATGCTGAAGCCTTACGAAGATCGCGGCTACGCCAAGGGTCACGTGATCCCCACCTGCCTGCGTAACCACATGATGCTTCGTGAAATGCGCGAAGGCCGCGGCCCCATCTACATGGACACCAAGACCGCTCTGCTGACCACCTTCGCCACCCTGACCGAAGAACAGCAGAAAGACCTCGAGTCCGAAGCTTGGGAAGACTTCCTGGATATGTGCGTTGGTCAGGCCAACCTGTGGGCCGCCACCAACACCGCTCCTGAAGAACGCGGTTCCGAAATCATGCCCACCGAACCTTACCTGCTCGGCTCTCACTCCGGCTGCTGCGGTATCTGGGTTTCCGGTCCCGACGAAGCTTGGGTGCCCGAAGACTACAAGGTTCGCGCTGCCAACGGTAAGGTCTACAACCGCATGACCACCGTGGAAGGCCTGTTCACCTGCGCCGACGGCGTGGGCGCTTCCGGCCACAAGTTCTCCTCCGGTTCCCACGCTGAAGGCCGTATCGCCGGTAAGCAGATGGTGCGCTGGTGCATGGACCACAAGGACTTCAAGCCTGAGTTCAAGGAAACCGCCGAAGAACTGAAGCAGCTGATCTACCGTCCTTACTACAACTACCTGGCCGGCAAGGACGCCTCCACCGACCCCGTGGTGAACCCCAACTACATCACGCCCAAGAACTTCATGATGCGCCTCGTGAAGTGCACCGACGAATACGGCGGCGGCGTGGGGACCTACTACACCACCTCCAAGGCTCTGCTGGACACCGGCTTCTATCTGCTGGGCATGATGGAAGAAGACTCCGCCAAGCTGGCCGCCCGCGACCTGCACGAACTGCTGCGTTGCTGGGAAAACTACCATCGCCTGTGGACCGTGCGCCTGCACATGCAGCACATCGCCTTCCGTGAAGAGTCCCGTTACCCCGGCTTCTACTACCGCGCTGACTTCCTGGGTATCGACGACAGCAAGTGGAAGTGCTTCGTGAACTCTAAGTACGATCCCGCCACCGGCGAAACCAAGATCTTCAAGAAGCCCTACTACCAGATCATCCCTGACTAGTAGGCGGAAGAACATCCCTGGGGTGGCCGCCTAGGCCACCCCATTTTTTTCGGCGCGGCGGGTGTGCGACATGCAAGCTCCCCGCCGCGCCTTGGAATATGCGCCGCGCGGCAGGGCCCTTGGCTCTCAATTGCGCCGCCCGGCAATCCCATACAACCGGGCAGGCGTGCGCGCCGCCCCGCAGAGGGGCCACGGCGCTGCAACGCAGGAGGATATCCAGGATGTCCAACTCCATTCTCGTCGTGGGCGGCGGCTTTGCAGGCCTTACTGCCGCCATCGAAGCGGCGGAACTGGGCCACGATGTGTATATCGTGGAAAAGTCGCCCTACTTGGGCGGCCGTGTGGCCCAGCTCAACAAATATTTCCCCAAACTTTGTCCCCCCTCCTGCGGTCTGGAAATCCAGTTCCAGCGCATCAGGAAGAACCCCCGCATCAAATTCTTCACCATGGCCGAAGTGACCAAGCTGGTCGGCTGTAAGGGTGACTACACCGCCACCGTGAGCATCAAGCCCCGCAAGGTGGCCGCCCACAACGTGGACTTCACCCTCCTCGCTTCCAGCCTGGAAGGCACCGTGCCCAACGAATTCGACTTCGGGCTGTCCCAGCGCAAGGCTCTGTACAAATCCATGCCTTTTGCGTTCCCCAACCGCTTCGTGCTGGACACCGACGCCCTGAGCAAGGCTGACGCCGCCCGCGTCGCCGGCCAGAAGTTCCTGGACCAGAACGAACCCGCCCGCGAGATCGAACTCAATGTGGGCGCCATCGTGGTGGCCACCGGCTGGAAGCCCTACGACGTCACCAACCTGGCCAACCTGGGCGCCGGCAAGGTCAAGAACTGCGTGACCAACATGCAGCTCGAACGCCTGGCCTCCCCCTTCGGCCCCACCGGCGGCAAGATCGTCCGTCCTACCGACGGCCGTCGTCCCAAACGCATCGCTTTCGTGCAGTGCGCCGGTTCCCGTGACCAGAACCACCTGAACTACTGCTCCTACATCTGCTGTATGGCCACTCTCAAGCAGTGCCAGTACATCTGCGAGCAGTACCCCGAGACCCAGATCTCGGTGTTCTACATCGACCTGCGCGCTCCGGGCCGCTACGTGAAGGTTCTGGACAAGGTGAAGGCCGCCCCCAATGTGCGCTTCATCAAGGGCAAGGTGGCCGACGTGGCCCAGGCCGCTGACGACAACGTCACCGTGACCGTTGAAGACGCCATCCGCGGCGAAAAGCTGCATCTGGATTATGACATGGTGGTGCTGGCCACGGGCATGCAGCCCAGCCTGGCCACCGACAGCCTGCCCCTGCCCCTGCCCCTGGACGAAGACGGTTTCGTCATGGGCGGTGAAGAGGCTGGCATTTTTGCCGCCGGTTGCGCCCGCATGCCGCTGGACGTGATGCGTACCGCGCAGTCCGGCACGGCCGCCGCTCTCAAGGCGGTGCAAACGGTGAAAGGGAGGTAGGCGGCATGGCCAGCAAGATCGGCGTCTATTTTGACGTACAGAACATCGGCGGCGGCCTGGATGTGGAAGCCCTGGCCGAACAGGTCCGCAGCAAATGGAGCGACCTCACCCCTGTGGTAAAAGTGCTGCCCATGCTGAGCGTGGCCGAAGACGAAGTGCGTGCCGACATCGAAGCCAACGGCCTTGACGGCGTGCTCTTCTGCGGTGCCAGCCCCCGCGACGAAGCTACCCCCTGGCAGCTGCCCGTGCAGGTGGAACACGTGAACCTGCGCGAACAGTGCGTGCTCGCCTACAAGAACCCCGACGGTTCCGCCGTCAGCGGCGCGGCTCCCGCCCTGCTGACCCAGATGGCCACCGACTACGTGAACATGGGCGTGGTCAAACTGCAGAAGAGCAACATGCCCGAATCTGCGGCCATCGAAGGCATCAAGCGCATCCTGGTCATCGGTGGCGGCTGGACCGGCCTCACCGCCGCCCAGGAAGCCGCCAAGACCGGCTATGAAGTCATCCTGGTGGAAAAGGCCGACAAGCTCGGCGGCGCGGTCAACAACATGCCCATGGGCTCGCCCCTGCAGGCTCCCTGGGAAGACCGCCAGCCCACCAACCTGGCCGAAAAGATCGCCGCTGTGACCGGCAACAGCAGCATCACCGTGCTGCTGAACTCCCACATGGCCAAACTGGAAGGCCAGCCCGGCGAGTTCAAGGCCACCGTGGCCACCGCCAACGGCGAACAGACCTTCGACATCGGCTCCGTGGTCCTGGCCACCGGCTGGGTGCCGCTGGCTGAAAAGTATCTGGAAAGCATGGGCCTGGGCGTGAACCCCAAGGTCGTCCATGCCGCCCAGTTCGCCAAGATGCTGGGCGAAGGCAAGGTCGACGCCCGCCGCATCGCCTTCGTGCTCGACACCACCATCGCCGAAGAAGCCCTGCAGAAGGCCGCTGACGAAGCCGCCGCTGCCGAGGCCGAAGCCCCCGCCGAAGCTCCCGCCGAGGAAGAAGAAAAGGGCTTCGTCAAGGAGAACCTGGAAAGCATCAAGCACCTGCGTTACTCCAACGCCGTCAACAGCGTGGGCATGCTGCGCATGGCCAACATCATCTGTGACAAGACCGATGACGCCGTGCAGGCCTTCGTGCTGTACAAGGACATGACCATCCCCGGCATCCTGGAACGCTTCTACAAGAAGATGCAGGACCGTCTGGGCCTGATGATGACCAAGGCCGACGTGACCGACATCCGTGATGCCGGCAACCACATGGTGGTCAGCTGCAAGAACACCCTGCTGGGCATGGACTTCGATCTGGATGTGGATCTGGTGGTGCTGCCCACGGGCGTCGTGCCCACGACCGCCAAGGACGTGGTGGTGGAATTCGACTACCGTCAGGGCCCCGACTTCCCGGATCTGCAGCTCTTCGACGGTTTCGCGGACTCCAACTACATCTGCTTCCCCTACGAAACCCGCCGTACCGGTGTCTACGCCGCCGGTTGCGTGCGTCAGCCCCAGACCCTGGACGCCTGTGAAGAAGACGCCCGCGGTGCCGTGCTCAAAGCCATCCAGTGTGTGGAAGCCGCTTCCCACGGTGTGGCCGTGCATCCCCGCTCCGGCGACAATTCCTACCCGGTGTTCAACTTCGTGCGCTGCACCCAGTGCAAGCGCTGCACCGAAGAATGTCCCTTCGGCGCCCTGGACGACGACGAAAAGGGTACGCCCAAACCCAACCCGGCCCGCTGCCGTCGTTGCGGTACCTGCTTCGGCGCCTGCCCCGAGCGCGTGATCTCCTTTGCCAACTACAACATCGACCAGATCGGTTCCATGATCCGCGAAGTTGTGGTGCCCAAGGACTTCAAGAAGGAAGGCCCCCGCATCCTCATCCTGGCCTGCGAAAACGACGCCTACCCCGCCCTGGATATGGCCGGTATGCGCCGCAAGGCCTGGAGCCCGTACTGCCGCATCATCCCCGTGCGCTGCCTCGGCTCCGTCAACGCCATCTGGGTGTCTGACGCCATGAGCAAGGGCTTCGACGGCGTGCTGCTGCTGGGCTGCAAATATGGCGAAGACTACCAGTGCCACTTCATCAAGGGTTCCGAGATCTGCAACCGCCGCAAGGAAAACATCGCCGAGACCCTGAACCGTCTGGGCGTGCAGCCCGAGCGCGTTGACCAGCTCGAAGTGGCCATCGACGAATATGACAAGGTGCCGGACATGATCGACGAATTCGTCGCTCGCATCGTGGAACTCGGCCCCAACCCGTTCAAGGGCATGTAGGAGGAAGGCTGCAATGGCACAGAATATTCTCAAGCCGGATTCCACCTTTACGCGGGAGCTGATGGAAGCGGGCGGCGAAAGCCTGAAAAAATGCTATCAGTGCGCCACCTGCTCCGTGGCCTGCCCCATGGCTCCGGAAAACGCTCCCTACCCCCGCAAGGAAATGGTGTGGGCGTCCTGGGGCCTCAAGGAAAAGCTGGCCACCGACGTGGACCTGTGGCTCTGCCACAACTGCGGCAACTGCGCGGACCTCTGCCCCCGTGGTGCCCGTCCCGCCGACGTCATGGGCGCTGCCCGCAACATGGTCTACCGCGATCTGACCGAGCCCACCATCGTGGGCAAGTGGATGAGCAAGCCCTCCGGTCTGCCCTTCCTCTTCGCCATCCCGGCCCTGCTGTGGCTCTTCATCTGGTGGATCCGCGCCGGCTTCAATGACGGCAACTGGTTCCCCCGCGCCGCCGACGGCCGCATCGTGTTCGGTCAGGTGTTCTATGGTGACTACACCATCGACCCCATCTTCATGATCACCTTCTTCGGGGCCTGCTTCATCCTCTACAAGGGCGTGCGCAAGCTCTGGGGCATGTTCAAGCCTGAAGGCCGCCTGACCGTGCTTGGCAAGACCAAGGCCTGGTACTGGCACCTGCTGGACGTGCTCATCGACGAAGTGGTCACCCACCGCAAGTTCGACGACTGCGAAGCTGGTCCTAAGACCGGTACCTATGTGCCCAACCGCAAGGCCGGCCACATGATCCTGGTCTACAGCTTCGTCATCCTGGCCTTCGTGACGGCCGTTGTGGCTCTGGGCCACTGGGGCGGCAAGATCATCCCGCTCATCAAGATCGAGACCCCCATGCCGCTGCTGTACCCTGTGAAGATCCTGGCCAACCTCGGCGCCATCATGCTGGTCTGTGGCCTGGCCATGCTCACCGCCCGCCGTCTGAAGCTGAACCCCAAGCATCAGGGTTCGAGCTGGTATGACTGGTACCTGCTGGGCATCATCTGGCTGGTGGCCGTGACGGGCATCCTGTCCCAGGTCTTCCGCCTGGCCGATGCCATCCAGCCCGCCTTTGTGGTGTACTATCTGCATCTGGTCTTTGTGTGGATGCTCTTTGCCTACCTGCCGTGGTCCAAGCTCGGTCACTTCGTGTACCGCACCGCGGCCCTGCTGTTCGTCCGCATGTACGGACGCGGCTACTAGGATGGTCTTCCGGGCCGTCGCCCCGTGACGACGGCCCGCACAGGCTCACACTGCAAAACACCGTTCTCCGAGGAGGAGGCCGAAAATGTCTGATACCGCTCGCAAAATGTTCCCTGTGGAAACCGTCCTGGCCCTGGCCGTCGCCAAGAAGGGCGCGGACGTGAAAGATATCGCCGGTTACATCACCGGTCGCAGCATCGTCTGTGACGCCTGCGCCGCCGCCGTGGCTCCCTTCGCCGCTGCCTGGCTGGCCAAGCTGTCCCCCAAGTTCCTGGACATGAACTACAAAGACGGTGACAACTGGGGCGACTTCGTCAACCAGGGTGCCCGTCTGCTGGGCGACACCATCTCCCTGACCCCCATGGATGACTGCCTGAAGAACGCCGTCGCCACCGTGCTCGACATGATGGACGACATGCACGGCACCATGGTCAGCCAGCGCGCCGAGATCGCCACCCTGCGCCAGCAGGTGGAGACCCTGGCCCCCTATCAGGGCAAGGCTGAAGAACTGCAGAAGAAGTGCGACAAGCTGGAAGACACCATCAAGACCATGAAGACCGACATGGGCGGTCTGCGCCGTCAGGTGGCCGAATTCCAGGGCAAGGTCGCCATCAACCATGACGAACTGATGCAGAGCATCAAGGACGCCATCAAGGACAACCTGAAGAACATCACCGTGGGTGTGGCTGCTGCCGGCGTGGCCGGTGAAGCCGCCGCCGAAGAACCCGCCCAGGAAGAAGGCGGCGTGCCGGACGATTTCGGTTTCGGCACCAGCGGCGCCAACTCCGACGGCTTCGGCTTCTAGTCCCAAGTCAAGGCATCGCCTTTCAAGGCGCGTCCGTTCCGGCGGGCGCGCCTTTTTTCGTGGTCGCCCAGCGCGGAGTAAAAGGGGCAGTGCCCCCTGCCCGGGATTAGGAGGAGCCATAGCGCGACAGCCAGCCGTCCAATGGACGGCCGCGGCCCGGGCCCAGGGCCTGGTCGCCTGCGCGGCGAAGCGGCAAGGGGGGGGGCCTGCGCGGCCCCAGCCCTCCTGCCCCGCCGTGCCCCGCGTCAGGTCCCCGGTTTCATCACGGCGCGCCGTAGGCGGGGCGGCACCACGCCTTCGGCGTACGCCGCCAAAGCGGCGAGCTCAATGGGGGGAGAAGGGCGTTGGAGAAATCGTGGGGCAGTCTGCTGGATGAGGAACAAGGGAATGAAAAGCCTAGGAACGGGGGCTCGATGGAGGGGATGACGACCTTGCCCAAGCGGCGCGCTCAATACATAGAGAAGACAGGCCATACGTGGCAGGGCCGGGCAGAAGCAGGAGTGATGGTCCAGCCGGAGAGAAAGCCGGGCCGCTCCTGATGGAGCGGCCGGCCAATAAAGCACGTTTGGAGGAGGATGGAGGGAGCTTGAGGGGGGAAGGAGGGACCTTTAGCTCGCGCGTAAAGGTCCCTCCTTCCCCCCTCAAAAAATCCGGTTCCGCTCTTGCCAATATCCCTTTGCCGCTACAGCGAAAGCAGCGTCATGGCTATGGGGATGGTGATGACGGAAAGGATGGTCGACAGGCTGACCATCAGGGCGCCGAATTCGGCATCGGTCTTGTAATAGGCGCTCAGGATGGAGATCTGCATCATGCAGGGCAGGCCGGACTGGATGATGAACACCTTTTCCATAAGCTCGGGCAGCTCAACGAAATACAGCATGCCTGCCAGGATGAGGGGGCAGGCCACCATCTTGCCCAGCAAGGCCAGCATCAGGTCCCGCGAAAGGCGCAGATGTCGCAGATCCATCTTGTAGAGGCAGATGCCGATGAATATCAGGGCCAGCGGCGTGGTAAGATTGCCCAGATAGCGGGCGGCATTCTGGACGAAGCCCGGCAGCCGGAAATCCAGCAGGGTCAGGGCCGCCCCGGCCAAAAAGCCCAGCATGGGCGGCGAGAACACGTGGCGTACGTTGTCCAGCACGCTGTCATGACCGCGCAGTTCCTCGTTGTCGTGACTTATGGCATAGTTGCCGATGGTCCAGAAAAAGGTGGTGTTGGCAAAGAAATACAGCAGCACATAGGGGGCCGCAGCCTCGCCGAACAGGGCCATGTTGACCGGCAGGCCGATGAAGACCGTATTGGACGTGGCGAAGCTGGTACAGAACAGGCCCAAGTGCCGCCGCTCCACGCGTGTGGCCCTGGCCACCAGCAACGCCACGCCAAAGGTCATCAGGATGCTGAGCAGCGGAAAGAACGAGCCGTAGAGCAGATGGACAAGGTCGTCCCGACCGAAAGAATGGGTGATGGTATAAAAGAGATAGGGCGGCAGGGCCACGGAGGAAACCAGCCGGGGCAGCAAGATCTGGGTCTCGGGTGTGAACCAGCCCTTGCGGGCCAGCACATACGCCAGCGAGACGATGAGCAGCAGGCCAAAGATACTCTGAAGAGCGTGGAAGAAAACCATGATGGCACCTGTACGGCAGGAAACTCCTGCCTGAAAAAACGGTCCCGCACTGCAGCGGCGGCAATGCGGGACCATCGGAGAACGGACGGCCTCCGGCTTTCCGGCCATCACACCGGTCCCGGAGAGCCGGACGGATGCCCGGGAGGAACAGGCACGGCATCACAGGGGATGACGGCACGGCGCCGTCCCTCCTGCGGGCGCCTGGTCTGGCCGGGAAAACGTCCTAGACCTTCTTGTACATGGCGCCGCTGTCAGCGGAGCTCACCATGCTGGCGTAACGGCGCAGCACGGGATAGGGGCATTCCTTCTGCGGCGGCACCAGCTCGGCGCGACGGCGGGCCAGTTCGGCCTCGTCCACCAGCAGGTCCAGCTTGCGGTTGGGGATGTCCACCAGGATGCGGTCACCGTCACGCACCAGGGCGATGGGGCCACCGTTGGCGGCTTCGGGCGAGATGTGGCCGATGGCCGCACCGTTGGTACCGCCGGAGAAGCGGCCGTCGGTGAACAGGGCCACGTCCTTGCCCAGGCCCATGCCGGTGATGGCGGCGGTGGGGGACAGCATCTCGCGCATGCCGGGGCCGCCCTTGGGACCTTCGTAACGCACCACCACACCGTCGCCGGGCTTGATCTTGCCGTCGAGGATGGCGTGCATGGCGTCTTCTTCGCTCTCGAACACGCGGGCGGTCACTTCGCGGCGCATCATCTCGGGCGCCACGGCGGACTGCTTGACCACGGCGCCGTCAGGGGCCAGCGAGCCGCGCAGGATGGCGATGCCGCCCTCCTTGGAGTAGGCATTGTCGATGGTGTGGATCACGTCCGTATCCAGGATGCGGGCGTTGCGTTCCTTCAGGTTCTCGCCCACGGTCTTGCCGGTGACGGTCATGCAGTCCTTGCGGATCAGATCCAGCTTGTCCAGCTCGCTCATGACGGCCGGGATGCCGCCGGCGTTCTCCAGATCCACCATGTAGTGGTGGCCGGCGGGGGAAAGCTTGCAGAGATTGGGGCTCTTGCGGCTCACTTCGTCGAAGACGGACAGGTCGATGTCCAGACCGGCTTCATGGAAGATGGCGGGCAGGTGCAGGGTGGTGTTGGTGGAGCAGCCCAGGGCCATGTCCACGGCGATGGCATTTTCCACGGCGCCGCGGGTGACGATGTCGCGGGGACGGATGTTGCGCTTCACCAGATCCATGACGCGCATGCCGGCCTGCTTGGCCAGACGCACACGGGCCGCATGCACGGCCGGGATGGTGCCGTTGCCGGGCAGGGCCACACCGATGGTCTCGGCCAGGCAGTTCATGGAGTTGGCCGTGAACATGCCCGCACAGGAACCGCAGCCGGGGCAGGCGCGTTCTTCCCACTGGGTCAGTTCTTCTTCGCTCATCTGGCCGTTGCGCACGCGGCCCACGCCCTCGAACAGGGTGATGAGGTCGCCCTGCTTGCCGGGGGTCAGGGTACCGGGCAGCATGGGGCCGCCGGAGACCAGCACCGAGGGGATGTTCAGGCGCATCATGGCCATGAGCATGCCGGGCACGCACTTGTCGCAGTTGGGGATGAAGACCAGGGCGTCGAAGGCATGGGCGCGGGCCATGATCTCGATGGAGTCGGCGATGAACTCGCGCGAAGGCAGGGAGAAGCGCATGCCTTCGTGGTTCATGGCGATGCCGTCGCACACGGCGATGGCGGGGAATTCCAGGGGGGTGCCGCCGGCCATGCGCACACCGGCCTTGACGGCCTCGGCCAGCTTGCCCAGGTGCAGGTGGCCGGGCACCACTTCACTGGCGGCGTTGACCACGCCCACCAGAGGACGTTCCATTTCCTCGTGGGTCAGGCCCAGGGCATAAAGCAGGGAACGGTGAGGGGCCTTTTCCAGGCCGGATTTCATTTTTTTGCTGTTCTCTTCCATGACGGTATCCTTTGGACGTTTGTCAGCGGCCCGCGCGGCGGCAGAAGGCCGCAAAAGGATCGCGCGGGGATCTTGTGCATGGGCGTCACGGGGGCAGCGGCGCGGCAGCCCGCCGCATGGTGGCGTTGAGGGCGGGGCGGGACCGCCGGTAAGGCGGCCGCTCCCGGAGCGGCTGGGCCGCGTCCTCCGGTGCGCTGTTTGTGCGTGCGCTCAATGTTTTTTCATACGCAAAAAGCCGGAGGCCGTAAACACTTGTCCCCGGCAGACAGCCGGTCCGCAGGGCACGCCGCGCCCCATTCCCGGCTTGTGGCACGCCGCAAAGTGGGCTAGGTTTTCCCGCATGGAAAACAGGACGACTCCCCCCTCCACGCCAAGCCTGGCGCGTCGCTATATATGCAAGCTGCTGGCCAACGTGGCTTCCGTGCCGGTCTATCTGGCCATGGAAGCCATCCTGCCCCGTGCCCTGGGCCCGGCCATGTACGGCAATTACAGTTTTGCCACCAACTTTTTCCAGCAGCTGTTCATGTTCCTGGACATGGGCACGTCCACCTGCTTCTACAATGCCCTGTCCCGGCGCCAGTCCGAAACGGGCCTCATCAGCTTCTACATGCGGCTCAGCCTGCTCATCGCCGTCATCAGCCTGCTCATCGCCGGCGCCATGCAGGTGCCCCTCGTCGGCAACTGGCTCATGCCCGACGTGCCCCTGTGGCTGGCCCCGCTGGCCGCCATCTGGGCCTTTCTGACCTGGTGGGGCCGCGTGCTCCGCTCCATGAACGATGCTGTGGGCGCCACCGTGCAGTCCGAGATGGTGCGCACCGTGGTCTCGCTCTCGGCCGTAGTCCTGCTCATCGGCCTGTTCCTGCTGGACTGGCTGAACATCTTCAGCCTTTTCGGCCAGCAATACGCCATGCTGGGCGTCACGGCCCTGGGCTACTGGATCGTCACCCGGCGCCACTGGGAGCGCTGCTATGGCGGCCCGGACGCCACCTTCTGCCTGCGCCTGAGTGCCGACAGCAACAAGGCCTACCGTCACGAATTCTTCACCTACAGCCATCCGCTCTTCGTCCAGGCCCTGCTCATCTTCCTCATGGCCGCCGCGGAACGCTGGCTGCTGCAGTGGTTCGACGGCAGCGCCGAGCAGGGCTATTTCGCCCTGGGCCACAAGGTCTGTCTGGCCTGTCTGATGTTCGTCTCGGCCATGACGCCGCTGGTCATGCGCGAGCTCTCCATCGCCTGGGGGCAGCGCGACCTCCAGCTCATGGGCCGCCTGGTCAACCGCTTCGCCCCCCTGATCTATGCCGTGGCCGCCTACTTCGCCTGCTTCAGCATGGCCGAGGGCCCGGCCCTGGTGCGCATCTTCGGGGGCGCGGAGTTCACCGCCGCCATCCTGCCCGTGCAGATCATGGCCCTCTACCCCCTGCACCAGTCCTATCTGCAGCTGGCCAGCTCCGTGTTCCACGCCTCGGGCCGTACCCGCGAACTGCGCAACCTCACCCTGCTGGAATGCGTCTACGGCATGACCACGGCCTGGTTCCTGCTGGCGCCCGAAGCTTACGGCGGCCTGCATCTGGGGGCCGTGGGCCTGTCCATCAAGACCATCGCCGTGCAATGCGTGACCGTCAACATCTGCCTCTGGCGCGCCTCGCGCTTTGTGCCCATCCGGCTGCTGCCCATCATGCTGCACGAGATCTGGTGTGTGCTGGTGCTGGCCGCCGTGGCCTTTGCCTGCCGCGAGCTCACCCTCATGCTGGGCCTGGGCGGCATCGACTCCCTGCTGCGCTTCCTGATCTCCGGCGTCGTCTACACCCTGGCCGCCGCGCTTACGGCCCTGCTCATCCCCCAGCTGCTGGGCATGAGCCGCGCCGAGATGCGCGAAAAGATCCGGAAGCTGCGTGCCCGCCTGGGACGCTGACAGCTACGGCAGCAAGAGAAGAGACGCCCCGGGACAACGGTCTCTGAAGGCTGAAGATACAGGCCGCTGCCCCTGTGGGAGACAGGACGGTCTGCCGGGCTCCTGCCAGCAGCAGAGCATGATACAGAGAAGCAGATGGCCCGGGCATAGTCTCTGGCAGGGCGGACACCGGGAAAATCGGCAAGCCGGGGCCATCCCCCTTGCAATATTTCTGTCCCGGGACTAGTTTTTTGCTTCCGGCTGGGGGAGCCTACGGGCTGAGAAAGGGTGCAAGGACCCTGACCCCTAGGGCCGCCGTGCGGTCCTGCACCTGATGCAGATAGTGCTGTCGAAGGGAAGCTGGCAACGTGCGCTCTTTTTGCGCCCAACGTGCCCGTTTCGCCCTCTTGCAAGGTGGACGGGTTTTTTTGTGGAGGCAGTATGCAACTCACCATCAATGGCGAAGCCTGTACCTGTGCCGAAGGCCTGACCGTGGCGGCCCTGCTGCGGGAGCGGGAACACGATGCCACCGCCGTGGTCGTGGAACACAACGGCCAGATCGTGCCCGCCGCGGACTTCGCGGCCACCGCCCTGAACGAGGGCGACGTGCTGGAGATCGTGCAGTTCGTGGGCGGCGGTTAGCCGCCGGCACGACGACGTTTTTTTCTTCCTCTGCGCCCAGTGCGCACCGCGCGGCCCGGTCGGCCGCAGGAGACCATCATGAGCGATTTTCAGAACAACGATCCCCTCATCATCGGCGGCGTGGAACTGCAGAGCCGCCTGTTCATCGGTACCGGCAAATACAGCAATGACGCCCTCATCCCCGACGTCTGCGCCAGCAGCGGCGCGCAGGTGATCACCGTGGCCATGCGCCGCGTGGAAAAAGGCCAGCAGGGCATCGTGGGCCACATCCCCTCCCACATGCGTCTGCTGCCCAACACCTCCGGCGCCCGCACCGCCGAAGAGGCCGTGCGCCTGGCCCGTCTGGCCCGCGCCGCCGGTTGCGGCGACTGGATCAAGATCGAAGTCATCTCCGATACCCGCCACCTGCTGCCCGACGGCTACGAGACCGCCAAGGCCACCGAGATCCTGGCCAGGGAAGGCTTCACCGTGCTGCCCTACATCAACCCCGACCTCTATGTGGCCCGCGCCTGCGCGGATGCCGGTGCCGCCGCCGTCATGCCCCTGGGCGCGCCCATCGGCACCAACCGCGGCCTGCGCACCCGCGAGATGATCGGCATCCTCATCGAAGAGATCGACCTGCCCATCGTGGTGGACGCCGGTATCGGCCTGCCCTCCCATGCCTGCGAGGCCATGGAGATGGGCGCCGCCGCCTGCCTGGTGAACACCGGCATCGCCTCGTCCACCGATCCGGTGCTCATGGGCCGTGCCTTCCGTCAGGCCGTGGAAGCCGGTCGCGCCGCCTGGCTGGCCGGTCCCGGTGCCGTGCGTGCCTGCGGCGAAGGCGCCCAGGCCTCCTCTCCGCTGACGGGCTTCCTGCGCTAGGTCGGGGGCGGACATGGAAAACTTTCAGCAATATCTGGAAAACAACTGGCCGCGCGAACGCCGCAGCCAGATAGCCGCCAGCGCCACCGAAGACCAGGTGCGCGCCGTGCTGCGCAAGGACTACCTGCAGCCCGCCGACTTCCTGACCCTGCTCTCGCCGGCGGCCGCGCCCCTGCTGGAGCAGATGGCCCAGCGCGCCCATGAGCTGACCCTGCGCTACTTCGGCCGGGCCGTGAACCTGTTCACGCCGCTCTACGTGTCGGACTACTGCACCAACCAGTGCCGTTACTGCGGCTTCAACGCCAACAACAAGCAGCCGCGCCGCCACCTGAGCCCCGAAGAGGCCTACGACGAAGCCAAGGCCATCGCGGACATGGGCCTGCAGCACATCCTGCTGCTCACCGGCGATGCCCGCAAACTCTCCTCGCCCGAGTACATCGCGGAGGTCGCCCGCCGCATCAAGCCCCTGTTCGCCAGCGTGGGCATCGAAGTCTACTCCATGACCGAGGACGAATACCGCCTCATGGTGGAAAGCGGCGTGGACAGCATGACCATGTTCCAGGAGACCTACAATCCCGAGCTCTACGACTGGCTGCATCCGGTGGGCCCCAAGAAGGACTACGCCTTCCGTCTCAACGCCCCCGAGCGCGCCGCCCGCGCGGGCATGCGCTCCCTGGGCCTGGGCGCCCTGCTGGGCCTGGACGAGTTCGAACAGGACGCCTTCGCCACCGGCCTGCACGCCTGGTGGCTGCTGCGCCATTACCCCGGCGTGGACGTGGGCCTGTCCATCCCCCGCATCTGCTCGCACGAGGGCAGTTTCGACATCCCGCACGCCCTCGATGACCGCCGCTTCGTGCAGTATGTGACGGCCCTGCGCTGCTTCCTGCCGCGCTCGTCCATTACCTGCTCCAGCCGCGAGAGCGCCTTCATGCGTGACCACCTGATCCCGCTGGGCGTGACCCGCGTCTCGGCCGGTGTGTCCACCGCCGTGGGCGGCCGCAAGACCCACGCCGACAACAGCGGCCAGTTCGACATCACCGACCACCGCAGCGTGGAACAGATGATCGCCGACCTGACCAAAAACGGCTATCAGGCCGTCATCAAGGACTGGGAAGACCCCACCCTGACCCACGCCTAGGCTGAGTGTTGTGAGGGGAGGGGGCCCCCTCCCCAGCGCGCTTTATTCGGGAGGGACGTCTTTCCGCCGGAAAGACGTCCCTCCTTTTCATACGGGGGCGGGGCAGTCCACCTCTTCATGTGGGCCGGGTTCGCCCGTTGTGGCCGGGTCCCTGTCCATTCCGTGGATGCGGCCCGGAAAGGGCTGTTTCAGGATGAAGTTTGGACGCATCCATCCGTAAACCGTTTTTCAGGGAGTCTGCCATGAGTGAGAACGTATTGCGTCAGGGCCTGACGCGCTATCTTTCCCCGGCCCGGCTGGAGGCCCTGCGGACCGCCCGGGTGGGCGTGGCCGGTGCGGGCGGTCTGGGCTCCAATGCCGTCCTGATGCTGGCCCGCAGCGGTGTGGAACATTTCCTGCTCATCGACGATGACGTGGTGGACGCGTCCAACCTCAACCGGCAGCAGTTCTGGCCCCGGCATCTGGGCCGTCCCAAGGTGGAGGCCCTGGCCGAACTGGTGCGGGAGCTGAACCCCGACGCCCGGGTGGAGACCTGTCGCCTGCGTATCGACGCCGCCAACGTGGACGAGCTGGTGACCCGCTGCCCCCTGTGGCTGGAAGCCATGGACGGCGCGGCGGACAAGCGCCTGCTGGTGGAAAAGGTCATGCTCTCGGGCCGCCGCATCACCAGTGCCTCGGGCATGGGCGGCTTTGGCGGCAAGCCCATGCAAAAACGCGTGCTGGGCAATCTGGTGCTGGTGGGCGACTTCGAGACCGACATCCTCGAATATCCGCCCCTGGCCCCGCGCGTGACCGAGGCCGCGGCCCTGCTGGCCGACGCCATGCTGGAATTCATCCTCACCGGCGTGGAATAGGCCTTTTCTGAGAGGCTCCTCCCCCTGATGCCTTGCGCCTGACGCTGCCCGGCAAGGAAGACGTGCCCACGCCCACAGCTGCCTGTGTCGCCAGAGGGTACGGCTGGCGGCTGCCTCACCGCTACGGACAAAGGGATGGCCCGCCCCTTTTTCTCCATGTCTCCCCATAACGACAGGATGCCCCTTGTCGGCACCTGCCCAGAGCCATGACGAACGTACGGCCCCGGACTGCATGGCAGTCCGGGGCCGTACGTTCTGATAAAGCGCGCTGGGGAGGGGATGGGGAGCTTGAGGGGAGGGGGGACCCCTCTCGCGCCAGCAGAGGGGGCTCCCCTCCCCTCAAAATATGGCCCGCAGGGCCGTGCCCGTTAGCGACAAAGGAAGCTACGGGCATCGACAGCGAAGGGGCCCCCTCAAACAACTAACACGATCCGGCCAGCAGCTGGATGGCGGCCAGATGTTCCAGTTCTTCGCTGAGGGTGAGGGCCTGGCCCAGGCAGGGGGCCGAAGCGCACAGGCCGTGGCGGGTCATCCACACAGCCTCGAAGTCACGGGCTGCCTGTCCCACGGCCTCGGCCAGCTCGCGGGTGCCGGGCTCGAAGGCCGGGGCGTAGCCCAGCCGGGCCCGCCAGACACCGGACTCGAAGACCGGCAGTTTCAAAAAACGCTCCTGCCAGCCCGGCTGGCATTCCAGTTTCAGGGCCAGGGCCAGCAGCTGCCGGGGGTGGGTGTGCAGGATGGCCCCGCACCGGGGCCGGGCCGCATAGACTTCCAGATGCATGAGGCCTTCGCTGGACGAAGGACCGCCGTACAGGGTGGCGCCGCTCCGGGCATCCAGCACGCACAGGTCCCGGAGCGTCAGGCGCCCCTTGGCCGCGCCGCTGCGGGTGATGACGATGCGCTCGCCTTCGGGGCTCTGCCAGCGGCAGCTGGCGTTACCGTTGCAACCGGCCAGCATGCCGCCGTGCCAGGCTTCACGGCAGACTTCGGCCAGCTCCCGGACGATGGACGACGGCAGGGCGGCCAGGGCGATGTCCCGGCCCTGACGCTGATGGAAACAAGGAAAGGGCACGGCTAGGCCTCCGTGGATACGGCAAAATGGTCAAAGCCCTGGAGTGCGTCCAGCGGCTCGTTGTTGCAGGTCAGCTCCCCGTCATCGGTGATGGTGCCGATGCTCATGAAGCCGGGGATGGCCGCATGCAGGATGGGCAGCATGTCCGGGGCGCAGGAGCCCAGCAGGGCGTAATCCTCGCCGCCCAGCAGGGCTTCGTGCACGGGATTGAGCCCGTTCTCGCGGGCATGGCGCACCACTTCGGGATGGAGCATGCCCTGCGGCAGCAGGATGGCCGCGCCCAGGCCGCTGTCCGTGGCGGTGCCCGTGTCGCCTTCGCGCCGGGCCCGGCTCTCGCCGGTGCGGCCCAGCAGGCGCGGCAAATCGCGCATGATGCCGTCGGAAAGATCCATCAGTGCCGGGGGCCGGGCATTGGCGCCCGCACGGGCCAGCATGAGCCCGGCATCCACCTGCGGCACGGGCAAAAGATGCGCGGCGCAGGCAGCGGGCCAGTGCTCCAGCGCGGCCCGGCCTTCCTTTTCCAGTACCTGCAGACCCACGCGGGCCAGGCCCGGACGGCCCACCACGAACAGGCTGTCCCCGGGCATGGAGCCGCCCCGCACGAGGAAGTCCCCGCCCGTGTAGGACTCGCCCCAGATGGTGATGCTCACGTGCAGGAAGGGACTGCGGGACAAGTCGCCGCCCGCCAGGGCCAGACGCTGTTCCTGCGCCAGAGCGGCCATGCCGGAGAAAAAGCGGTCGAGCCACAGCGCATCCACGTCATCGGGCAGGCCCAGGGCCAGGGTGAAGGCCAGCGGGCGGCCGCCGCAGGCCGCGATGTCGCTCACATTGACGGCCAGGGCCTTGTGGCCGATCTCTTCGGGCGTGAAATAGGAGCGCCGGAAGTGGACATCCTCCAGAAAAAGGTCGCTGCTCACGCACAGGGGCGTGCCGGCCTTGAGCACGGCGCAGTCGTCGCCCCTGCCCAGCAGCAGGGAAGGATGCGTGGCCGGGAAATGCCGGGCCAGACAGGCAAGGATGCTGTCTTCAGAAGCGCGCGAAGGCTGGGACATATCAGTCCTCCAGTTGCAGATAGTCGGCCAGGATGACCTTGATCCCGAAACCGGCAAAACTCACCTGTACTTTGTTCGGGGGCATGAGGCCGAGGATCTTGCCCCGGCCGAAGATCTTGTGGCGACAGAAGCAGGGGCGCTTGCCCGCGGCCACGGCCCCGGCGGCCGCCAGCACCGAACCTCCGGCAGCGTCAGCGGCGGGAGCGGCAGGCGCAGCAGCCGGACGCCCCCCCGCGGTGCCTCCCGGCCGTTCGTCCGGGGGCAGCTGGCAGTCATCGGCATCCTGCAGGGCGCGGGTGGCGGCCAGACGCTGGGCCGGGCTGAGCCCGGCAGGGGCGGCAAGGCCCGCATGACGGCCGCGACCAAAGCCCGCGCCGGGGCCGGACGGGGCCGGACGGCCGCCAAAGGGATCGGCGAACATGCCGCCGCGCGCCCGTTTGCTCAGGCCGCCGCCGTAACTTTCCACCCACTCCTCGGTCAGCCCGGCGGGCAGCTCGCGCACGAAGGGGCTCTGGGCCACATGCTGCGTGCCCTGCTCGGCCTTGCTGTAGATGGTGGCCGGCGAATACAGGTCCAGCTCCTGCCGGGCGCGGGTGCAGGCCACGTACATCAGGCGGCGTTCTTCTTCGAAATCTTCGGGCCGTGCCAAGGCGTGGCGCGAGGGGAAGCGGTCCTCCACCAGGTCGATGATCAGCACGGCGTTCCACTCCAGGCCCTTGGCCGAGTGCACCGTGGAGAGGGTGATGCGGCCCTCGTTGTCCTCGTCTTCCTCGTCGGGGGAATCCAGGGCCAGATCGGCCAGGAACAGATCCAGATCGTTGTAGCCCGAGGCCATCTGCAGGATCTCTTCCAGTCCCTGCTGGCGGCGGGGCCAGTCTTCGGGATAGCGGCTCTCCAGCACGGGGCGGTAATGGTCCACGATGAGCTCCAGCGCCGTCACCGGATGCAGCGGGCGGGCGCGCATCTCGGCGATGAAGCGCAGGTCCTCGCGGAAGGAGGGGAAGCGGGCACAGGCCTTGTCCAGGGCCGGGCCGTCGGCGCTCTGGGCCACGTTATAGAGCTTGAGCACGGTCTTGGGGCCGATGCCCTCGTGCAGCTCGGCCACGCGCGAGAAGGCGGGCATGTCCAGCGGGTTGAGCAGCAGGCGGGCGTAGGCCATGACGTCCTTGACGTGGGCCGCCTCGGTGTAGCGCAGGCCGCCGTACTTGCGGAAGGCGATGCCCGCCTGGTTGAGGGCCATTTCCAGATGGTAGGAATGGAACCCCGCCCGGAAGAGCACGGCGATCTCGTGCGGCAGGTGCCGGGTCAGCAGGTCCTCGATGCGGCGCACCACCAGCTTGGCCTGGCTCATGTCGCTGAGGGGCGTCACCAGGCGTACCGGCACGCCGCCCTCCTTGCGGGTGAACAGTTTTTTGCGGAAGGATTCCGTGGCGTTTTCCAGCAGGTTGTTGGCCACGTCCAGGATGGGCTTGGTGGAGCGGTAGTTCTCCTCCAGCCGGATGATGCGGGCCCCGGGGAAAAGCTTGGGAAAATCGAGGATGTTGCGCACGTTGGCGCCACGGAAGGCATAGATGGACTGGGCCTCGTCGCCCACGGCCATGACGTTGCCCGGCGGCATGCCTTCGCCCTCCGGCCCGGCCAGCAGACGCACGATGCGGGCCTGAACCAGGTTGGTGTCCTGATATTCGTCCACCAAAATGTGCGTGTAGCGGCGGCGCAGGTTCTCGGCCGCGCGCTCGTTGGTACGCAGCAGATGCTCCAGCTCAAACAGCAGATCGTCGTAGTCCAGCAGGCCCTTTTCCTTGCGGTAGGCATCGTAGGCCTCGCCCAGCTGCATCAGCGGCTCGGCATAGGGCAGCAGGTGGAAGGCCTCGCGCTGCAGGACCTCGTCCAGGCGCATCTCCTTGTTCCGGGCCTTGCTCAAAAAGCCCACGATGGCCTGGGTGCGCGGGAAGGAGCGGTCGCCCTTGCCCAGCCGGAGATCGTCCTTGCAGGCCTTGACCGCCGCGTTGATGTCCGCGCTGTCCATGACCGTGAAGGGGCGGTCCTCCAGCCAGTCGGGACGGTAACGGCGCAGCACGCCGAAAGCGAAGGAGTGGAAGGTCCCGCCCTGCACCAGGCTCAGGGCATGGTCGGACAGGGCCGCGGCCCGCTGCAGCATCTCCTGCGCCGCCTTGCGGGTGAAGGTGAGCAGCAGCATGGATTCCGGCGGGACGCCGTGATCCGCCAGCCAGGACAGGCGGTAGGTGATGGTGCGGGTCTTGCCGGAACCGGCGCCGGCCACTACCAGGACCGGCCCGTCGCCACAGGTGGCGGCCTCGTATTGGGCGCTGTTGAGCGCGTGCGCGTAATCAATCATCGTTACAGATTAGCATAAAGGCGCTGGGCAGGCCAGAGGAGCCCACAGGGCCATCCCGCCGGGGGGGACCGCGGTGGGTCGTCCCTCCACAGGCTCCAGCCCTCGGCGCATCCTTCCCCTATCCGGTCTCCCCTTCAGTAAAAAAAGGAAAATTCCTCCACCAGTTGACGCCGCCGGACGGGAATCGTAAAGTAGCTTGAAATTTTTTGCACAAAGGATTTTCCATGCCTACGCCTCAAGAAGAATTCCAGAATGCCGTCCTGCGCATCCTGGAAACCGTGATGTTCGAGAACTGGATCCGTTTCTATTTCCTCACTGAAAAGCTGGATGCGCCGGTGGAAGAAGGCGCGGAAAAGCCCCTGTTCGTGGCCATCCCCGAGCAGGGCATGCAGCGCATCAAGGAGCTGTACCCCGATCTGCTGCCCCTGGCCGAGAGCCTGAACGGCAAGGAGATCAGCTTTGCCCTGTCGCAGCAGGCCGTCTGTTCCTTCGTCATGGAACACCTGGACGGCAAGGTCATGCCCCAGCGCATGGCCGAGACCGTGTTCGACAGCACCACCTTCCAGACCCGTATGCAGCTGTTCAACGCCTGGGTACAGATGCACGAGAACCAGCTGGACCAGAACTTCATGGAGTTCGGCAGCTGGCGCGAACTGTTCGCCCAGTGGTGTTCCACGGACCAGGTGAAGGAACTGGCCACCCGCATGGCCGCGCCGCGCGCCGAAGGTAACGGCACCACCCACTAGTCATGGCAGATCCTGTGGCCGCCTCCGGGGCGGCAAGCCCATTCCGCGCCGGGACGGTCCTGCGACCGCCCCGGCCTTCGCTTCTGGACGCCGTGGCGCACAGCGCCGTGCTCCGGGCCCTGGCGGCCTGGCGCGACAACGGCGGCGGGCAGCCCCCCCTGCTGCTGGACGGTACGGCCGGCAACGGCCACGACTGCCTCTTCCTGGCCCGTCAGGCCCCGGCGGGCAGCCTGCTGCTGGCCCTGGACATCCAGGAGGCCGCCCTGCAGGCCAGCCGGGCACGACTGGAGCAGGCAGGCATGGCGGCGCGCTGCTGTGTCTCGGCAGCGGCGGCCTGCGCCCTGTCCCCCCTCCCTTCCGGGACGACGGACATCCGTCTCGTCCTCCATTCCCATGCGGGCCTGCCGGAGCTGCTGGACGCCCTGCCCGAAGCGGACAGGCAACGCCCCCTGCTGGCGGGCATCTTCAATTTCGGCTACCTGCCGGGCACGGACAAACGCTGCACCACCACGGCGGCGGGCAGTCTGGCGGCCGTGGATGCCCTGCTGGAGCGGCTGGCCCCGCAGGGCTGCCTGAGCCTGCACTGCTATACCGGCCATGAAGGCGGCGCCGCCGAAGAGGCCGCCCTTGCCCAACGACTGGCCCGTCTGGAGCCGCGGCGCTGGCGTGTGTTGCACTGCCGGGACGCCAACCGGGAGACCCACGGCGAAAGTATTTTGCTGGCCGAACGCCTGCCGGTACGGCAGCGCTGATCCGCAGACAGGAAGAGCCCCGGAAAGGGCTTTTTTTACAGGATTTTCCTGTCAGAAAAAGCTTGAAAAAATATTTCATGAACTATTTCATAACATAAAAATAGCTATTAAATTCAATAAATTAAAAAAATCGGCCAAGCCTGAAAATAACGGAAATAACCCCCCTTTTTATCCCTAACCTATTGCATTTTCATCATTGCCAGCATAATCTTAGCGTTAAGGATGTATTTGTGTCGCCTGTCCTCGGGCAGGGGCCGGACGGACCGACGGCACGCTTTTCTAGTAGAAGGGAGAGAAAGATGGCTTGGACTCAGGTTTACGAACCTCTGGGAGGCATCGGCCTGTCGGCACTGGCGGCATCCGTACCGCTGATCATTCTGTTCTACATGCTGGCTTTCCGGCAGGCGAAAGGTCATATCGCCGCCGTGGCCGGTCTGGTGGGCGCCCTGCTGGTGGCCATCCTGGTCTGGAAAATGCCGGTAGGCCTGGCAGTCAACTCCGTGGCACTGGGGGCCTGCTTCGGCCTGTTCCCCATCGTCTGGATCGTCATCACGGCCGTGTGGGTCTACAACATGACCGTGGAATCCGGTGAGTTCGAGATCATCAAAGACTCCCTGGCCCGCCTGACGGACGACCGTCGTCTGCAGGCCCTGTTCATCGCCTTCGCCTTCTCCTGCTTCATCGAAGGCACCGCCGGTTTCGGCACCCCCGTGGCCATCGCCGCCGCCATGCTGGTGGGCCTGGGCTTCACCCCGCTGTGGGGCGCCGGTATCGCCCTGATCGCCAACACCGCCCCCGTGGCCTTCGGCGCCATCGGTGTGCCGCTGATCGTGGCCGCCCAGGTGTCCGGCCTTGACCAGATGACCGTCTCCGCCATTGCCGGTCGTCAGCTGCCCCTGCTGTCCCTGATCGTGCCCCTGTGGGTCTGCGTGGTCATGTGCGGCTTCAAGCGTTCCATGGAAGTGCTGCCCGCCATCATCGTGGCCGGTGTGGCCTTTGGCGGCGCCCAGTTCCTGCTGGCCAACTTCCACGGCCCGACCCTGCCCGACATCGGTTCCGCCATCGCCACCATCGTGGCCCTGATGCTGCTGCTCAAGGTCTGGCAGCCCAAGAGCATCTTCCGCTTCGAAGGCGAAGCTCCCTCCAACCTGGAAGGCCAGGGCTATCCTCTGGCCGTCGTGCTGCGCGCCTGGGCCCCGTACCTGGTGCTGGCCGTGTTCGTGTTCTTCTGGGGCCTGGGCTCCTTCAAGGCCATCCTCAACGGCCTGCCCGGCACCGTGTTCAACATCTCCTGGCCCGGCCTGGATGGCGAAGTCATGAAGACCGCCCCCATCGTGCAGGCTGACGCCGTGTACGGCGCCAAGTTCACCTTCAACTGGCTGTCCGCTGGCGGTACCGCCATCCTGCTGTCCGGTCTGGTGTCCGTGCCCTTCATGCCCAAGTACGGTTACGGCAAGGCCATCGCCTGCTTCATGCGTACCCTGAAGCAGCTGACCTTCCCCATCCTGACCATCGCCATGATCCTGGGCCTGGCTTACCTGATGAACTACTCCGGCATGAGCTCCACCCTGGGTCTGGCCTTCACCCACACCGGCTGGCTGTTCCCCTTCTTCTCTCCCCTGCTGGGCTGGCTGGGCGTGTTCCTGACCGGTTCCGACACGTCCTCCTGCGCCCTGTTCGGCGGCATGCAGAAGGACACCGCCCTGGCCGTGGGCATGCGCCCCGAACTGGCCGTGGCCTCCAACGCCTCCGGTGGCGTGACCGCCAAGATGATCTCGCCCCAGTCCCTGTCCGTGGCTACCGCCGCCACCAACAATGCCGGTCAGGAAGGCAAGCTCTTCCGCTTCACCATCGGTCACAGCATCGGCATGACCCTGGTGCTCTGCGTGCTGGCCTACCTGCAGGCTGGTCCCCTTTCCTGGATGCTGCCCTAACGGGTATGGCCCAGGCCTGAGGGCCTGACAGACCAACGTCGGCAAGGGCCCCGGTCTTCCGGGGCCCTTTTCCTGTGTCTGGCGGCCTTCTGCCGCGATGGGCTCCCCGCTGCCGTCCGGCGGCTATGGCAGCTCTGCCCGGACAGGGCCCAGACCGCTTCCGCAAGCGTCTTTCCCGCCCGCACGCCTCTCCCAAAACATGGCCGGTCCAGGGACAAAATCCCTGAACCGGCAAGGCGATGCTACCGCGCCCGAAGCCAGCTTTTTTGACCGCTCCCGCTTTTTTCTTGCAGCGGCCCCGCTCCCCATAGTATGGGAGGCAGGACGGCGTGCCCCCAGGGCCCGACCTGCCCGGAAAGGGCAAAAAAACGCCCGGAAAGCACCGCAGCCGGCGGCCGTACCGGATCGCCGCAGCCCTGACCGGCCACCCCCTGGAAAGGGGAGTGTGCAATATTTTTGTCCCCCCGTATGGCTTCGGCAGGGCTTATGTAAAAAAAATTAAACGGCCTTTTCGCTCATAGCGAACAATAAAAACAATAAAAACAGCAAGATAGAAAAACATTCCTCGCTGGATATTTTGGCACGCCTTATGCAGTAAGCTAAGTACCTTCCTTTCTTACTGACAGTTCAACCTAAACGGCCTGCCCCCCCAGCAGGCCGTTTTTCTGTCTGGAGACACGAGCATGTCCAGCCCCGTCACCGTCTGTCATCAGGAATTCGACGAAAGCCATTTCCTGGCCTCGGAATACGAACCGGCCCGGCCGGAACAGGCCGCCTTCCATATCATCCCGGTCCCGCTGGAGCAAAGCGTCTCCTACGGGGGCGGCACCGCCCACGGCCCGGCCGCCATCCTTTCCGCCTCGCAGCAGCTGGAGGCCTGGGACGGCATCAGCGCCCCGGGAGAAGCGGGCCTGTACACCGCCCCTGCCGTGGACTGTGATGCCCCCATCGAGACCGTGCTGGACCGCATCGAAGCCGCCACGGCCCACGCCCTGCGCTGCAAGGCCCTGCCCGTCATCCTGGGCGGTGAGCATACCGTGAGCCTGGGCGCCCTGCGTGCCCTGGCCGCCGAGGCCGCACATACGGGCGAGCCCTTTGGCGTGGTGCAGTTCGATGCCCATGCGGACCTGCGTTCCCAGTATGAAGGCTCCATCTATTCCCACGCCAGCGTCATGCACCGGGCCGTGGCCGACCTTGGCCTGCCGCTGGCCCAGTTCGCCATGCGCGACTTCTGCCGCGAAGAAGTGGAGGTGCGCCGCCAGTACAATGTCTTGCACTATGACGCCGACGTCCTCTTCCGCCAGGGCCTGCCGGAACAGCCCCTGCCCGCGGACTTTCCCCGCCGCCTCTACATCACCTTCGACGTGGACGGTCTGGATGCCTCGCTGATGCCCGCCACGGGCACGCCTTCGCCCGGCGGCCTGTTCTGGCATCAGGCCCTGCTGCTCATCGAGCGCTGCCTGCAGGGCCGCAGCATGGTCGGCATGGACGTGGTGGAGCTGGCTCCCCTGCCGGGCCTGCATCATGCGGACTTCACCGCCGCCAAGCTCACCCACGCCCTCATGGGCTTTGCCCAGCGCGCCGGCCTGCCCCGCAAGGCATAACGGCCGGGGCATCCTGCTTTGGAGGAAGAAAGGCTACCCCGCATCCTGCCGGCGATGTCCGTCGGGCCCGTATCGCCAACGGCGCTGACTTTCAGGGCCCCTCCTCGTTGCCGGTGATCCCGTGCGGCGTCTTTCTCGCTAACGGGCACGGCCTGCGGCCTCCATCCGGTCGCATCTCTGCTGTCGATGCGAGAGGGCTTCCCCCAAAAACTCCCCCTTCACCAGCCTGCTTTTCCTGCCTGTGTCCCCAAAGGGGGCACAGGTTTTTTTTTTGCTTTGGCCATCCTCGCACAGAGGAGCGATTTCAGAGAGCCCGTCCGCTGCGGCCCTGTTCCGATACGGCAGGCTGGCGTGCCCTGCGGCATGCTCTGCGTGCATGGATACGCCGCTTTCCCATGGCCCATCCGGCCACAGCCATTGCATCCTCCACAGGCCCCGGCTACCATGCTCTCCCAACTCCCGGCCCGCCCGCGGCAACGCACGACGACAGCCCCGCTGCCCGAAGACGGGACCGCCATACGCAACCGGATAAACGTATTGGGGAGGGGGAGCTGACCGGATGGTGGCCGCAAGACCGTGGCCGTCAGGAACGGCGATGCTCCGGGAAAAGGAACGAAATGCTTCAAAAAGGTCCTTCTCCCCGCCTGCCCTCCCGCAAGGAAGCGCCATGAATCTCTTTGAAAGTCCCTTCAAGGGCGTCCCTCTGGACCAGCAGATCCGCAACCCCAACATCCGTGCGGGCCGCTACAGCTATTACTCCGGCTATTACCACGGCCACAGCTTCGACGACTGCGCCCGCTATCTGAGCCCGGAACGCGATGACGTGGACAAGCTCATCATCGGTTCCTTCTGTTCCATCGGCAGCGGCGCCAGCTTCATCATGGCGGGCAATCAGGGCCATCGCATGGACTGGATCGCCACCTTCCCCTTTTTCTACATGCCGGAAGAGGCGGGCTTCCAGGGGGCCGTAGACGGCTTCGTCCGCGCCGGGGACACCGTGGTGGGCAACGACGTCTGGATCGGTACGGAAGCCATGATCATGCCCGGCGTACGCATCGGAGACGGCGCTGTCATCGCCGCACGCGCCGTAGTGACCGCGGACGTGGAACCCTATGCCGTGGTGGCCGGCATGCCCGCCCGTCAGCTGCGCCGACGTTTCAGCCAGGAACGGATAGCCATGCTGCTGGAGATGCGCTGGTGGGACTGGCCGCTGGAGCGTATCAACGCGGCCATGCCCCTGCTCTGCTCCGGCCAGGTGGAACGGCTCCACGAGTTCTGGCGCAGCGGCCGGAATGCCGTGCAGGACTAAGGCTGCCGCCTGCCGCTCTTGCAGGATGCCTGCCCGGACAAACAGGCCTCTCCCTGTCCGGGCAGACGCCGCAGGCCCTGGCTTCCGGCCGGAGAACACGCATGCGACGGAAAGCCCCCTGCAGCCCTGCGCCGTGACGACATTTTTGTGACGTCATCGCTATCCCGGCTTTTTTGCTGGACTTCTATTCCTATCTGTACCATAGGAAACGGGCCGTCGAGCTGACGGCCATGTCACGCAAGGAGTTCCCATGTCATCTGACAGTCCCATCCCTCCCAGTATCCAGGTATCTGTCCCGTCACGCTGATCGCCTGCCTTGCGTCCACCTTCCCGCAGGCGGCACCAGCCCTGCGAGGAGGTCTCCATGTCCCGTTCCCGTCTTTTTCCGCCGTCTGTCTTCCAGTACGGCCCCGTCCGTGACCGGATCATCTTCCGGACACGCCGTCATGTCCTGCATCCTTCCCGCTCGTCCATCCCCGTCATGGGCCGGACGTCTGTGATGCGCGCTGCCTGCTGACAGGCCGTCACGTCCCCTTTGCCGTATCCTGCCGGGCCCTGCCCTGCGGGATGGCCTTCCGTCATCGTTTATCTTCGCCTACGCCTTCCTGGGCGATCTGCTGCAGCAGGCGGGCTAAGAAGGATCCGGTGACGCCCAACGGGGGAAGGCCTCGGCTGTGCCCTGGTGAGGTCCCCCGGCGTTGGCGCAGATGCCGCAAAAGACCCCGTATCCCTCCAGATACCCTTGCGGACTGCCCGGCGACGGCCCTGAGGCAAGGGCCCTCCCTGGCCCCCCGGCGCGTTGTACCCGGCCATGCATGGTCGTCACCAAGGCCACAAAAAAAGCCCCCTCATGGAGGGGGCTTTTTTACAGCTCGTCATCAGGAGGCCCCGGGGCCTCCCGCAAAAACTAGTCCTGACGGAACAGGGGCGTGGACATGTAACGTTCGCCGGTATCGCAGGCGAAGGTCACGATGTTCTTGCCCTGCATCTCGGGACGGGCGGCCACGCTGAGGGCGGCCAGCACGTTGGCGCCGGTGGAGATGCCCGCGCACACGCCCTGCAGGCGCATCAGGCGGCGTGCCGTAGCCATGGCCTCCGCCGTGGGCACCTGGATGATCTCGTCCAGCAGGCTGCGGTCCAGGATGGAGGGCACGAAATTGGCCCCGATGCCCTGGATGCCGTGCTGTCCGGCCTGTCCGCCGGAAAGGACGGGGGATTCCGCCGGTTCCACGGCCATGACCTTGAAGCCGGGGATGTTCTCCTTGAGGAAGCGGCCCGTGCCCGTGATGGACGAACCGGAACCCACACCGGCCACCAGCACGTCCATATGGCCCACGCTGTCGGCAAGGATCTCGGGGCCGGTGGTGAGGTAATGGGCCTCCACGGCCAGCGGGTTGGAGAACTGCCCGAACAGCAGGCCGTTGCGCTCTTCCGCCAGTTTTTCCGCGACCTTGATGGCCCCCTTCATGCCTTCGGCGGCCGGGGTCAGCACCAGTTCCGCGCCCAGGGCATGCAGCAGGTTGCGGCGCTCCACGCTCATGGAATCGGGCATGGTCAGCACGCAGTGCAGGCCCCGCACGGCAGCCACCAGGGCGATGCCGATGCCCAGGTTGCCGCTGGTGGCCTCAACGATGGTGCCGCCGGCTTCGATGTCGCCCCACTCCATGGTCTTGTCGATCACATGGAAGGCCACGCGATCCTTGATGGATCCCCCGGGATTGCGGTTTTCGAGCTTGAGCCAGACCGTACCGGGCAGATCTGCGCCGAGAGCGTTCAGACGCAGCAAAGGTGTTCTGCCGATGCTTTGCAGAATATTGGTGAGCATGCTGTATCCTTGCTAAAAGTCAGGGAATAAAAAGAAGAACATCAATATATGCCAGCCGGGCATGTTTTGCAAATCGGCGCCGGGCCTGACAAGGGACGCAGCTTGACAGCTTTCATGATGCCCCGTATCGTTTTTTATAACAGGTACCGTCCATCCCTAGCTCCAAAGGAGGATGCATCATGAAGCTGTTCCGTATGTTCCTTGTATCGCTGGCCCTGAGCCTGATCTTTGCCGGTGCGGCCCTGGCCAAGGCTGATGTGACCGAACTGTATGCCGAGGCCCTCATGACCGGTGATGTGGAGTCCCTGGACAAGCTCCTGGCCCCCAATTACTGGCATGTCAGCGCCAACGGGCATATCCAGGACAAGGAACACTTCCTGGCGAGCCTCAAGGAAAGGAAGCTGGTCATCGACCGTATCCGCCTCAGCAACATGCGCAGCACCGTCATGGGTGACGTGACCCTGGTCACGGCCAACGGCGAGCTCAAGGGCTCGGCCACGCCCCCCCTGCCCCAGGGCCTGATGCGCTATACCATGGTCCTGAACAAGGTCGGCAAGGAGACCAAGATCGTCCTCTTCCAGGCCACGCCCGTGGTCCCCTCGCAGGATTGCCGTGACGGCAACTGCGCCATCCGCTGATCCCTTCCCGGATTCGACATTTCAAGGCTGCCCGCGGGCAGCCTTTTTTTGTGGCCCCGGGCAGCACTACCGTCCCTGCCCAGGCGCCTTTCCTTTTCCGGGCCTCCCCGACCTTTCCCGGCCGGGCAAGGCCGGGGGCACGGGCACGCCCTCTTCCCTGACAACAGGACATCTGGCGTCGCAGCGAACATGAAAAAAGGGCCGCCTCCCTGCGGAGACGGCCCTCGGATATCGCGTAGCGACAGGACTTACTTCTTGACGGCCATGATCACGTTGGTGGCCTTGACGATGGCGGTCACCTTGCTGCCTTCGGCCAGGCCCAGCTTGCTGATGCTGCCCATGGTGATGATGGAGGTCATTTCGCCGTCAGCACCCAGGTCCACCACCACTTCGCCGTTGACGGCGCCGGGGGTCACGCTCTTCACGGTACCGCAAAACTGGTTGCGGGTGGAGAGGATGTACTGGTCGGCATCGTTCATCAGGATGACCATGCTGGCCTTGACCAGGGCGCAGGCTTCCTTGCCTTCGACCAGGCCCAGACGTTCGGTGCTGGCCTTGGTGATGGAGGCCACCAGTTTGGTGCCGGAAGGCATGGTCAGTTCGATCTCGTCATTGACGGCGCCGGGACGCACGGAGCTGATGGTGCCCCAGAAAGTATTGCGAGCGCTGGTTTCCATATTTTTTCTCCTTATGTCGGTGGGAGGTTGAGTACTTACGCAAGGGGGATATACGCACAAGGAAAGGGGCTGTAAAGGGTACGAAAACGTCCCCGGATGAAAATTCACGCTTTTTGACAGACAATTTTCAGGAAAATTTACCAGTTAAAAAAAATAAATTATTTCATCATGTTTAAAAAAGATAATCACGATTGATTGTCACAAAATAGTGACTTTTAAGTCATTAAATCGTGATATAGTACATCTTGCCCAGCGGAATCACGGCATTTCTTCCCCGTGCCCGGCAGGGGGGACGGACACCTCTCCCGGACAGGCGTTTTTGCCGCCGTCGTACCGGGACGCTCCCCGGTCAGGGCACAAAAAAAAGAAGGGGCCCGAAGACCCCTTCCTTCAAACGCAGCAAAGATGCCGGCCTACAGTTCGGGCGGCAGTTCCTTGAGCTGGGCCATGGTGAACACCGGGCCGTCCACGCAGACATAGTGGCTGCCGATGTTGCAGCGGCCACAGATGCCGATACCGCACTTCATGCGCTTTTCCAGCGTGGTCACGATGTTCTCGGGCTGGAAACCCAGTTTTTCCAGGGCCTGCAGGGTGAACTTGATCATGATCGGCGGGCCGCAGAGCACGGCCACGCAGTTGTCCGGGCTGGGGTTCAGCTCGGTCAGCACGTTGGGGATCAGACCCACCTTGTGCGGCCAGCCTTCGTAGGGATTGTCGATGCAGAGCGTGCAATCCAGGTCGGGGTTGGCCAGCCAGCCCTCCAGCTCGTAGCTGAAGGCCATGTCGCGCGGCGAACGGGCGCCGTACAGCAGGCTCACCTTGCCGTAGTCGGCCTTGTGCTCCAGCACGTGCAGCATGATGGTACGGATGGGGGCCATGCCGATACCGCCGCCCACGAAGAAGATGTTCTTCCCCTTCCAGTCATTGTAAGGGAAGAAGTTGCCCAGGGGGGCGCGCACGCCCACCTTGTCGCCGGGGCTCAGGCGATGGATGGCGGAGGTCACTTCACCGGCCTGCATGACGGAGAACTGCAGGTACTCCTTCTGCGAAGGCGGAGTGTTGATGACGAAGGTGGATTCACCGGCGCCGAACACCGAGAGCTGGCCCACCTGGCCGGGCTCATAGGTGAAGTTGGCCATCTGATCGGGATCGTCCAGGACCACGCGCAGGGTCTTGATGTTGCCGGTCTCCTGGATGGTCTCCACCACCGTGGCCAGCATGGGCTTGTAGGGGTTGCCCGCCTGCTGGGGACGGGGCGTGATCTCGCGCAGCATGCCGCCGTCGGCACGGGGCTTGAGGACGGCAGGCTTGGCGGCCGGTTTGGCTTCCGCCGCGGGGGCGGGAGCTTCGGCGGGCTTGGCAGCGGCCTTGCTCTTGCGGGTACGGGCGGGTTTTTCTTCAGCCACGGCGGGAGCCTGGGCGGGTTCGGCCACGGCGGGAGCCTGGGCGGGTTCGGCCACGGCGGGGGCTTCGGCCTTCACGGCTTCGGCCGGCACCGGGCTTTCCTTGACCACGGGCGCATGGCTTTCCTTCAGCACGGGGCTGTCCGTGCCGCGCACGGCCACTTCCGCGGCTTCTGCCGGGGCAGCCGCAGCGGCAGCCTTCTTGGTCTTGGCTGCGGGCTTGGCGGCAGGCTTCGTGCTTTTGCTCCGGGTGGTAGTTTTCTTGGTAGCCATGAACGAACTCCTACTTGTTGATGGCGTCGAGCACGATGGCGCGGATATCCAGATGCACGGGGCAGTTGCTCACGCAGCGGCCGCAGCCGTTGCAGGAGAAGGCGCCCCAGTTCTCGGGATAGGTGGCAAACTTGTGCGACACGCGGTTGCGCATGCGCAGGGCCTTGGCCGTACGGGGATTGTGCCCGCTGGCTTCACGCGTGAACAGGGGCGACATGCAGTTGTCCCAGCTACGCAGACGGCGGCCCTCACGGCCGTTGAGGCCGTCGCCTTCGTCGGTGATGTTGAAGCAGTAGCAGGTGGGGCAGAAGTAGGTACAGGCCCCGCAGGACAGACAACGGTCGGTCTCCTGCTGCCAGAACTCCACATCCTCGAAGCGGGCGGCCACCTTGGCCGGAGCTTCGGCCAGGCTGGGCGCCTTTTCCAGGCTGGCCCAGGCGGCCTTGCGGGCGGCCTCGGCATCGGCAAAGCGGTCGGCGCCGTCGGCCAGGCTGCTGCCTTCCAGCAGGGCCGCGCCCTTGTCGGTCATGGCCTGCAGCACATAGCCGCCTTCCACTTCGGTCATCAGCACGTCGGAACCTTCCGGCGAGGTGGGACCGCCGCCCACCCAGTGGCAGAAGCAGGTGCTGCAACCGCTGGGGCAGGTCAGGGTGATGACGGTGAGCTGGTCACGACGGGCCTTGTAGTACGGGTCCGCGAAGGGGCCGTGCAGGTAGGGCCGGTCCAGGGTCACGTAGCCGCGGGCGTCACAGGGACGGCTGCCGAAGACCACGGTGGGCTCGGCCTGCGGCGTATCGTCCAGGGTCATGGTGCATTTGCCCGGATCATTGGGATCCTTGGTCTTGCTGTAGCGCACCAGCACTTCGCACTGGGGCAGCACGGCTTCCTTGGCGGGCACGGTGGCCTTGGCCAGGGTGAAGGGCTTGCCTTCCTTCCAGGGCTCGAACACGACCGCGGTCTTGTTGCCCGGCTTCTCTACCGGGGCCAGCACGCGGGCGCTCTTGGAGAGGTGAGCCAGAAAGGCGGGCAGGCCGTCAGCGGTGACGAAACGGGTTATGCTCATTTCCACTCCCTCTCATGGATGTTCTTTTCTTCCAGCTCATAGCCCAGCAGCGGCGGCACGGCCTCGGAGTCCATACCGGCCTTGTAGCCGTCGAAGAGCTGGCTCACGGCACGACCGATCTGCTGGCGCAGGGCCAGGATCGGGATGCCCACGGGGCAGGCCCGCTGGCATTCGCCGCAACCGGTGCAGCGGCCGGCCAGGTGCAGGGCGTGGATGGTCTGGAAGTACAGTTTTTCGCGCACGCTGTCTTCCTGGGTCATCCAGTGGGGATCACGGCTCTCGGCCACGCAGTAGTCGCGGCACACGCACATGGGGCAGGCGTTGCGGCAGGCGTAGCAGCGCAGGCAGCGTTCCATCTGGCCGCGCCAGAAGGCCATGCGTTCGGGCAGGGTCATGGAGTCCAGCAGGGCCAGCTCGGGCGGCGTGCCGGGGGTGCCTTCCACCGTGGTGGGCGCACCGGCCAGAGTATCGGCCAGCTGGGCCGTGGGCATGGTGCAGCCGTAGCATTTGCCCTGGGCGCATTCGGTCATGCAGAAGCGGTGTTCCTTGCCGTCGGCGGTGACGGTCACGCCGGCCTCGTCATAGACCACGCTGTCGATCTTGTTGTAGCGGCCCAGCTCCTTGTCCACGCGGGCCATGTCCAGGGTGCCTTCGCAGGGCATGGCGAAGATGGTCACGTCGTCGCGGTTGATGAGGTTTTCCTGCAACAGTTCCACCACGGAGCGGGAGTCGCAGCCCTTGACCACGATGCCCACCTTCTTGCCCTTGAAGCTGGGCAGGTAGGTGGCGGGGTTGTTGACGTTGAAGGGGCCCCAGACCAGCTTGTCCACGTCTTCGGGCGTGCGCATGAACAGCGGCACCGTATGCACGGCGTCGTAGCCCTGCTGCCAGCCGATGACGCAGTCCAGTTCGGGCAGCTTGGCCTTGATGGCGGCCTTGAGCTCGTCCAGTTTGGCGTTCTGGCCGGTACCCAGCGGACGCAGGGACGTGAGGGCCATGTCCACCACCTTGAGCAGCGGCTCGGGATCCTCGAAGCGGGGCGCGGGGCCCAGCTTGTGGATGCGGTCGGTGAAGGTGGTCACCACATGCTGCCAGCGCTGGCCTTCGGAAGCCGAGACCCAGGTGTACTCGAAGCGGCGCTCGTCGATGCCCAGCACGGGCAGGAACTGCTTGAGCACTTCCAGACGGCGGCGGGCATAGTAGTTGCCGGCGGAATAGTGGCAGTCACGCGGGTGGCAGCCCGACACCAGCACACCGTCCGCACCGTTGAGCAGGGCGCGCACGATGAACAGCGGGTCGATGCGGCCCGAACAGGGGACACGGATGATACGCAGGTCGGTGGGCTGGGTGGCACGGGCGACCCCGGCGGTGTCGGCACCGCCGTAGGAACACCAGTTGCAAAGAAAGCCTACGATCCGCAGTTCTTTGCCATTCAGCACTGGCATAAGGCATTCACCTCCGCAAGGATCTGATTGTCAGTAGCGTGCGAAAGCTGGATGGCCCCCTGCGGACAGGTGGAGGTACACACACCGCAACCCTGACATACGGTTTCGATAACCTGCGCCTTCTTCTCGCCGCGGAATTCCACTTCCGTGATGGCGCCGAAGGGGCAGCAACGGATGCACTTGCCGCAGGCCACACAGCGCTTGTTGTCCACCTGCGCGATCTGCGGGTCATTTTCAAGTTTGTCGCGGGCAAAGAGCGCCAGCACCTTGGCCGCGGCGGCCGAGCCCTGGGACACCGACGAGGGGATGTCCTTGGTGCCCTGGCAGACACCGGCCAGGAACACGCCGGCGGTGTTGGTCTCCACAGGCTTCAGCTTGGGATGGCTCTCCATGAAGAAGCCGTAGCTGTCGTAGGAGATGCGCAGCTTCTCGGCCAGCTGCGGGGAGCCCTTGCTGGCTTCGATGCCCACTGCCAGGACCACCAGGTCGGCGCGGATCTCCACGGGCTGGCCCAGCAGGGTGTCCACGCCCTTGACGATGTACTGGCCATTGCCGTCGGGGTAGATCTTGGACACGCGGCCGCGGATGTATTCCGTGCCGTATTCCTCGATGGCCCGGCGGGTGAACTCGTCATAGAGCTTGGATGGGGCACGGATGTCCATGTAGAAGACGTAGGACTGCGAAGTGGGGATGTGGTCCTTGGTCAGCACGGCCTGCTTGGCGGTGTACATGCAGCAGAAGCCCGAACAGTAGGGACGGCCGATGGACTTGTCGCGCGAGCCCACGCACTGGATGAAGACCACGCTCTGGGGCTCCTTGCCGTCGGAAGGACGCTTGATGTGGCCTTCGGTGGGGCCGGAGGCGGACAGCAGGCGTTCGTACTGCAGGGAGGTGATGACGTCGGGGTACTTGCCGCCGCCGTACTGCTCGTAGATGGTCCAGTCCATGAGGTCGTAACCGGTGGCGGCCACGATGCAGCCCACTTCCTCGGTGATGACCTCGTCCTGCATGTCGTACTTGATGGCGCCGGTGGGGCAGACCTTGGCGCACACGCCGCACTTGCCCTTGGTCATCTGACGGCAATATTCGGGATTGATGACCGCCTTCTTGGGGATGGCCTGCGGGAAGGCGATGTTGATGGCCGTGGTGGGACCAGTGAATTCGTTGAAGGCGTCAGGCGTCTTCTTGCTGGGGCATTTTTCCGTGCAGGCGCCGCAGCCGGTGCACAGGCTCCAGTCCACATAGGTGGCGCGCTTGCGGATCTTGACGGTGAAGTTGCCCACGTAGCCGGAGATGTCTTCCACTTCCGACATGGCGTACAGGGTGATGTTGGGATGCTGGGCCACGTCCACCATCTTGGGGCCCAGGATGCAGGCCGAGCAGTCCACGGTGGGGAAGGTCTTGTCCAGCTTGGCCATCTTGCCGCCGATGGTGGGCTGGCGTTCCACCAGCACCACGGGCACGCCGCCGTCGGCGCAGTCCAGGGCGGCCTGGATGCCGGCCACACCGCCGCCGATGATAAGCACGCGCTTGTTGATGTCGAAGGACTTGGAGAACAGCGGCTTGTTGTTGCGCAGCTTGGCAACGGCCATCTCCACCAGTTCGGCGGCCTTATTGGTGTTGGCCACCTTGTCCTTGCCGATCCAGGAGACGTGCTCGCGGATGTTGGCCATTTCGAACATGTAGCGGTTCAAGCCGGCCCGTTCCACGGTGCGGCGGAACGTGGGCTCGTGCATGCGCGGGCTGCAGGAGGCCACCACCACGCCGTCCAGCTTGTGCTCGTGGATGGCCGCCTCGATGGCGGCCTGGCCGGGCTCGGCGCAGGAGTACATGAGGTCCACGGCGTAGACCACATCGGGATAGGCTCGGGCCGTCTCGGCGACCTTGGCGCAATCAACGGTGCCGCCGATATTGCTGCCGCAGTGACAGATGAAAACGCCTATTCTCATGCTTTATCTCCTTCGGGGGCCTGGGCCTTCTGGGCGTCTTCGCGCTGGGTGTCGAGGATGCGCTCCACCAGGGCGTTGGCGCTGACCACCAGCTTGTCGAGGCCCAGTTCGCTGGGCAGCATGCCGAAGGCAAGGCCCATCATCTGGGTGTAGTAGAGCACCGGCATATTGAAATAGCGGTCCACGCCCTTCATGGCCTGTTTCTGGCGCAGGTCCAGGTTCATCTGGCACAGGGGGCAGGCCACCACGATGGCGTCGGCGCCCATGTTGGTGGCCACTTCGAGGATGCGGCCCGACAGCTGCGCCGTCATGGGACGTTCCGGGATGCCGAAGGAGGCGCCACAGCACTCGGTCTTGAGCGGGAAGTCCAGCATCTCGGCGCCGCAGGCGCCCAGCAGCTCTTCCATGAGGGTGGGGTTCTCGGGATCCCCGAACTGCATGAGTTCCGCCGGACGGCTCATGAGACAGCCGTAGTAGGCCACCAGCTTGAGGCCGCGCAGGCTGCGCTTCACACGGCTGGCGATGGCCTTGGCGTCGTACATCTGGGCGATGCCCTGCATGACGGAGGTCACGGGCGGGAAGCTCTCGGCCGCGGGGTTGTCCAGCAGCTCGTTGACGCGGGCGCGGAACTCCGGCTTTTCCATGCGTTTGGCCGCATGGCGCAGGTTGGAGAGGCAGCTCGGACAGGGCGTCACCACCATGTCGGCCTGGGTGCGGGCGGCGATGTCCAGGTTGCGCACGCACAGGGCCGCGGAAAGTTCGGTATCCACCGCATGGGCGGGCGTGGAACCACAGCAGTTCCAGTCGGGCAGCTCTTCCAGACGCATGCCCAGGGCGCCGCACACGGCCTGGGTGGACATTTCGTAATCGGCCGAGGAGCCCTTGGCCGAACAGCCGGGATAGTAGGCAAGTCTCATGGGCGCACCCCCTCACGCTTGGCGCGTTCCTTGTAGCGGGTCATGATGCGGCCCACAGCCTCGGCGCCGCCGTTGGGAATGGAATGGGGCTTGAAGCCCAGCTTCTGTTTGGCCAGGGCCTGGGGAGCCAGGTCCACGTCCGTGAAGACGCGCAGGGAGCGCAACATGTACAGGACCATGGTGCCGATCTCGTAGGTCCGCCCGAACTTGCGCACGGTATCGAGGAAGGAGAACCAGAATTTTTCCACCTTGGGCACGGCCACGCGGCCTTCCTTGCGGGCCATGTGACGCAGGGTCTCCATGACCTCGGCCACATCGATGTTGTTGGGGCAGCGGAGGCTGCAAGTGGAACAGGACAGACACATCCAGATGGAGCGGGAGTTCAGCACCTGGTCTTTCAGGCCCAGTTGCACGCCACGCATGATCTGGTTGGCCTGCAGGTCATAGACGAAGCCCGCAGGACAGCCAGCCGAGCAGTTGCCGCACTGGTAGCAGGTGGAGACGTTTTGCCCGCTCTGCGCTTCCACCGCGGCGGTGAAGTCGCGGTCACGCTTTCGGGTCAGATCAATGGCGTCGTTCATGGAAACTCTCAAGGTTAGAGTCTGAAGGACAAAGACATACCAATTTGTAGCAGACTAGCGCGTCTGCATGAAAAAATCCAGCCAAAGCACACATGTTTTTTACGTTCCGCACAGTTCGCAAAGTCTTGGCTGGCGGGCATTTCCCGCCACGTCAGGCATCCTTGCGTTCCAGCAACGAACAGGCGGCGCGCAGGCCCAGCAGATAGCTGTCCACACCGAAGCCCGCGATGCTGCCCGCGCTGACCGTGGACAGCACCGAATGGTGACGGAACTCCTCCCGGGCATGGACGTTGGACATGTGCACCTCCACCACCGGGATGGACAGTATGCCCAGGGCATCCATGATGGCGTAGCTGTAATGGGTCCAGGCCCCGGCATTGATGACGATGGCGTCCGTGCCGTCCGTGAGGGCCGCGTGGATGCGTTCCACCATCACGCCCTCGTGATTGGTCTGGAAGGTCTCCAGCGCCACGCCCAGTTCACCGGCCAGCCCCTGCAGGGCCGCGTCGATGTCGGCCAGGGTGGCATGGCCGTAATGACGGGGGTCGCGTTTGCCGAACATGTCGAGATTGACGCCGTGGAGGACGAGGATCTTGTGCATGGTATCCCTCCTGACTCAGGCGCGCGCGGCGCCCAGCTGATGTTCCAGGGCCAGACGGGCGGCCTGCGGCATGTCCTGCCCGGTCCAGAGGCGGAACTGGGCCTCGCCCTGACGGAAAAACATCTCCAGGCCGCTGATGGTGGCCCAGCCGCGGGCCTGTGCCTCGCGCAGGAACAGGGTGCGCAGCGGGTTGTAGACGATGTCGTAGGCCACGGGCACACCGCCGTCCGCCGGGGCCGGGGCCCGGTCGAAATCATAGGGGCTCTGGTCCTCGGCCTTGCCGTGCATGCCCAGGGGCGTGGTGTTGACCAGCAGCGAGGCCGCCACGTCATAACGCTCGGCCCAGGGCACGGCCGTGACGCCGAAGCGCTCCACCAGCGGCGCATGGGAACGGTCGGAAGGCGTGGTCACGAAGATGCGGCGGCAGCCGTGCAGCCACAGGCCGCAGACCACGGCGCGGGCGGCCCCTCCGGCGCCCAGCACCAGCACCGGGGTGGCCGGGTCGAGGCCGCGTTCCAGCAGGGGATGCATGAAGCCGGTCACGTCGGTGTTCTCGCCGCAGAGCCGGTCGTCCCGCCAGTACAGGGTGTTGGCGGCGCCCATGAGCTCCACGCGCTCGCTGCGGTGATCCAGCAGGGGCAGGATCTCCACCTTGTGCGGCAGGGTGACGGAGCAGCCGCGGATGCCCAAAAGGCGCATGCTGTCCACGAATCGCGGCAGTTTTTCCGGGGGCAGCTCCCAGAGCATGTAGGCCGCGGGGATGCCCAGGGCCTGGAAGGCGGTGTTGTGCAGCAGCGGGCTCAGGCTCTGGGCCAGGGGCCAGCCGATGACGCCATAGAGGGAAGAGGGGATGAAAGCGGACATAAGGCAGTATCCATGGAGGAGAGGGCACGGCCGGGCCGTGCGGGACGTTATTCTTCGGGCAGCCCGGCGGCCCGCCAGGAGCGGAAGCCGTCGGCAAGGTGCAGCACGTCGTCCCGGCCCCACTGCCGCAGCAGGCGCATGGCCTGCCCGGAGCGGTTGCCCGAACGGCAGTAGAGCAGGATGGGCACGTCCTTGCGCGCCAGGGCTTCCAGCTGCTGCCGGAAATCCGGGACGAAGAAATCCAGGTTGCGGGCGCCGGGCAGATGCCCGTCCCGGAACTCTTCCGGGGTGCGGATGTCCAGCACCACCAGACCGACGGGCGGCCGGGCCAGCACCTGACGGGCCTCGTCCGGGCCGATGTCGCGGGCCAGGATGCCCGCGGCAGGCAGCAGGAGACAGCACAGCAGGACAAAAAGGGAAAGGAGACGGGACACGATACCTCCGGAAGACGCAGGAGACAAAAAGGGCGGGAAGGCGCACGCCCTCCCGCTCCCAAAAGACGTTACTTGCCGGCCACCGCGGCGTAGGCGCGGGCGAAGCCTTCGGCGGCATTGCGGATGACGGTCTCGTCCACGCAGAAGGCCAGGCGGAAATAGCCGGGGCAACCGAAACCGGAACCGGGCACGGCCAGCACGCGCTCTTCCACCAGACGGTTGACGAAGGCCACGTCGTCGCCGCCGGGGGCCTGCGGGAAGAAGTAGAAGGCACCGGCGGGCATCTGGAAGCTGTAGCCGGCATCGGTCAGCACCTCGGCCATGGCCTGACGGCGGCGGGCGTAGATCTCCACGTCCACCTGGCTGCCCAGGGCGGCGGCCATGATGTGCTGGCCCACCACGGGCGGGTTGACGAAGCCGAGGATGCGGTTGGTCAGGGTCAGACCGGCCATGAGCCTGGCACGGTCGGCCAGCTTGGGCGAAACGGCCACATAGCCCACGCGTTCGCCGGGCAGGGACAGGTTCTTGGAGAAGGAGCTGATGACCACGGCATACTGGTACAGGGGCAGCACCGAGGGCACTTCCACGCCGTCGTAGGTCAGGAAGCGGTAGGGCTCGTCGGCGATGAGCCAGATGGGATGGCCGTACTGCTCGCTCTTGTTCTCCAGCAGGCGGCACAGGGAGGTGACGGCCTTGCGGCTGTAGACCACGCCCGTGGGGTTGTGGGGCGAGTTGATGAGCACCACGCGGGTCTTCTCGTCGATGGCTTCTTCCAGGGCGTCCAGGTCGGGCTCGAAGGTACCGGGCTTGCTCATGATGGCCTGGAGGCTGCCGCCGTGGTTGCCTACATAAAAGCCGTATTCCACGAAATACGGGGCAAAGGTCAGCATCTTCTCGCCGGGATTGATGACGGCGCGCAGGAAGGCATTAAGGCCGCCGGCGGCACCGCAGGTGAGCAGCACGTCATTGGCCTCCAGGGCCACGCCCTGCTCCTTGCTCAGATGGGCGGCCAGCTGTTCGCGCGCCCAGGGGAAACCGGCATTGGGCATGTAGCCGAAAGCGAAAGGTTCACCGGCATGTTCGGCAAAACGGCGCAGGCCCTCGCCCACGGCGGCGGGGGCGGGCAGGTCGGGATTGCCCAGGCTGAAGTCATAGACGTTCTCCGCACCGTAGCGGGCTTTCAACTGGCCGCCGGCCTCGAACATGCGGCGGATCCAGGAGGCATTTTCCAGATAGCCGGAAACGCTTTCTGCAAGAAGGGACATGGGTTTCTCCTGAGTTGTTGTCCACGCAATCCTGGCGGAGCGCACAGGGCTCGTCAGACTGCTGATCCTATTGTCATTCTGGTGACTATCCAGTATAGCTTGCGAAGGCTGGAAATAGCAAATACCCGGAGGCCCCCCATGCGCAAGCGTTTTTCTGGAAAAAACCTGTACCGTGCTCCGCTCCTGCTGGGCGCGACCCTGATGCTCTCGGCCTGCGGCCTGTGGCAGGACAGCAGCGAGCCCCCCGCCCAGCCGGAAACGCCCCCTGACATGCAGGTGGACGTGAAGCTGCGCGCCCTGCACCGCTGTTCGCGCATCTCGCCCGAGATGGTGGTCACCAACGTGCCCAAGGGCACGGATTACTTTGATGTCCGCCTGCTGGAGAACGAGCCGCAGGAACGCCTGCTGGGCGGCGGCAACTGGGAGAACGACGGCACCGGCATCATCCCCGAAGGCGCCCTGACGCGGGTCTACACCGGCCCCTGCCCGCCGGCGGGCCAGAGCCGCCAGTACACCTATGTGATCTCCGCCATGTCCCACAAGAGCAAGCACCCCCTGAGCGTCCGGGTCTATCCCTTCGTCCAGGAATAGGCTGACGAACTTTCGGGAGCCTCCCCTGCGGAGCGCTGCCGTGACGGGCATGGCCTGACCGCCGGCCCTTCGCCCCCTGCGTCCCGGGGCCTGCCCCTGGAACATACGCCGCTGCGGCGACACCGCAGCACATCCCTGAAAAAAACAGGACCGCCATCCCCGCAGCCCAAAGGCAGTACGGGGAGGCGGTCCTGTCGTTTTCCTTGCGGAAGAGATCCCAACTTCTTACTTGTTGCCCAGGGTCTCCTGGAGCACGTCGATCATGAAGGCATCGGGATTCTTGGCGCAGGCGGCCAGGAACTTGTCCAGGGTCTCCTGCTTGGCCAGGATGGACTTTTCCGTCACATTGTACTGGCGGTTGTAGGCATCCAGCCAGATGACGAAGCCGCTGCCGTTCTCGGGATGTTCGTTATAGGCGCGGCACTTGGTCACGTCGGCTTCCCATTCGCCGCTGATGGGGCGGGGCAGCTTTTTCTTGAGGGGCTCCCAGATCTCGGCCACCACGGCGGTGGGCTGCTCCTGGCACATGAGGTAGGCCTGGGGCACCAGCACGTTGATGGCCTGCGGATCAGCCACGGTATAGCCGATGTTGGAGCTCACGTAGCCGTCGATCTGCAGGGCCTGGAAGACGGGCGGATCCTGGCTGACGGCGCCCTGCGCCACGAATTCGGCGCAGATGTAGTTGGCGGGGTCGATCTTTTCGTCTTCCGCCTGGGCAGCCAGGGGCAGGGCCAGCAGCAGGCAGCAGCACAAAAGCCATTTTTTCATGTTTCCTCCTGAAAATCCGGCAGCCCCACGACAGGCGTGGGGCTGACAGTCCAGAATCGGTGAGGAACAGGCCGCGGCCTATTCGAAGCGGCTGGCGCCGGTGATGAGCACCATGTCGGTGGGCACGTTCTCGTGGAAGCCCACGCTCTTGGTCTTGACCTTGGCGATCTTGTCCACCACGTCCATGCCTTCCACGACCTTGCCGAACACGCAGTAGCCCCAGCCGCTGGGCACGGGAGCGCTGTAGTTCAGGAAATCGTTGTCCACCAGGTTGATGAAGAACTGGGCGGTGGCGCTGTGGGGATCCATGGTGCGGGCCATGGCGATGGTGCCGCGGTCATTGGAAAGACCGTTGTCGGCTTCGTTCTTGATGGGGGCGCGGGTGGCCTTCTCGTCCATGCGGGGGCCAAGGCCGCCGCCCTGGATCATGAAGCCGGGGATCACGCGATGGAAAATGGTGTTGGCATAAAAGCCGTCATCCACATATTGCAGGAAGTTGGCGACGGTGTCGGGAGCCTTGTCGGGGAAGAGCTCGATCAGGATGTCGCCCGAGGTCGTTTCCAGCAGCACGGTGGGATTGGACATGGTAACTCCTTGAGGGAAATTTGCGGCGGCCATGCAACACGGCGGCCATCCGTCTCTATACGACAAGCGGCCGGCAAAGACAATGCGCCCCTCTCCGCCCCGGCGGGGTGACAGGAAGGGCCCGCGCGGCTACACTGCGGCCATGAGATCCCGCCAGACCACCGGCCAGCATACGCTGCCGTCCCTTGTCCCCGTCACCGGTGCCGTGCCGCCGCCCGGCCACCGTCCGCCCGAAGACCACCTCCCCGAGCTGCAGCAGGCCCTGCTCGCCTGGTTCGCCGCCAATGCCCGGCCCCTGCCCTGGCGACGCCATTACACGCCCTACGAGGTCTGGATCTCGGAGATCATGCTCCAGCAGACCCAGATGGAGCGCGGCGTCAGCTACTTTTTGCGCTGGATGGAGCGCTTCCCCGACCTGCACGCCCTGGCCGCCGCCTCCGAGGAGGAGGTGCTGCACGCCTGGGAGGGCCTGGGCTACTATTCCCGTGCCCGCAATCTGCTGGCCGCCTCCCGTCTGGTCATGCAGGAACACGGCGGCGTCTTCCCCTCCGATCCCGAAGCCATCCGCGCCCTGCCCGGCATCGGCCCCTACACCACCGCCGCCATCGCCAGCATCGCCTTCAACCTGCCCGTGGCCTGTATCGACGCCAACGTGGAACGGGTCATCGCCCGCGTCTTCGATGTGGACAGCCCGGTCAAATCCGGCCCGGCCGCCGCACGCATCGCGGAGCTGGCCCGCCGCATCCTGCCCGAAGGCGAGGCCCGCCGCCACAACCAGGCCATGATGGAGCTGGGCGCCCTGGTCTGCGGCAAGAAGCCCCGCTGCGGCCAGTGTCCCCTGGCCCGTTTCTGCACGGCCCTGCATCTGGGCATCGTGCATGAGCGCCCCGTGCCGGGCAAAAAGGCGGAGATCACTCCCATCGAGGTGGTGACCGGTGTCCTTTCCAGCCACGACCGCGTCTTCGTCCAGAAGCGTCTGCCCCAGGGTGCCTGGGGCGGTCTGTGGGAATTCCCCGGCGGCCGCGTGGAGCCCGGCGAGACGCCGGAACAGGCCGTGGTGCGCGAATTCGCCGAAGAAACGGGCTTCACCGTCCGGGTGACGGCCCCGCTGGGCATCATCCGCCACGGCTACACCACCTACCGGGTGCGCCTGCACTGCTTCGCCCTGGAGCTGGTCACGGACGATACGCCCCGGCCGCCCGAGCCCCCCGTTCTCACGGCGGCCACGGCCTGCCGCTGGCTGGAGCGCGGAGAGCTGGAGAGCCTGGCCATGCCCGCCGCCCACCGCAAGCTGGCCGACAGCCTCACGGCGCCGAAAGGACCGCTGCTGACGGCTTTTTAGGGCTTTTTTTGAGGGGGAACCCCTCATCTCTGCTGTCGATGCCCGTAGGGCTCCTGCGTCGCCAACGGGCACGGCCATGCGGGCCGCCATCCGGTCGCATCTCTGCTGTCGATGCCCGTAGGGCTCCTGCGTCGCCAACGGGCACGGCCATGCGGGCCGCCATCCGGTCGCTACTGGCGCGAGAGGGGTTCCCCCTCAAACTCCCCCTCCCCAGTGCGCTTTATCAGGGGAGGCAGCGCGTCCTTGCCGCCCTCCACCGCAGGACCGGAGACGGGATGCCCTGCGCTCGCAGGAGTCCGGGACGGCGGACCGCCCCTGTCCACCTCTCCCCAGTGAAGTCGCACGGGGCCGCGCCGCACTGGATGCCCGGCCTGTCCGCAGCGGTCTTTCCTGAAAAATCCGCGCCAAAAGCGGATTTTTCCGCCCCAGGCCATGAAAAAGGCTTGACAGGCCCCTGATTCTTTCCTTATATGGTTGTCCGAAATGGCGCGGCAGTCACTGCCGCATCATCCTGATGCAGAACATGCGTTCACAACGGGGTGGCCTCAACAGGCCCCCTTTTTTTTGTACTTGCGACCGGGCAGACGCCCAGGAAGGGACATGAGCGAAAACAGCCTCAAGGAAACCGTCACCCGTCTGGCCACGCCCCTGGTCCAGGCTCAGGGTCTTGAAATCTGGGGTGTGGAGATCGCCCAGGCAGGCCGCACCACGGTGCGTGTGTTCGTCGACCTGCCGCTGGAGGTCAAACAGGCCCAGGCCGCGCTGTCCGCCGACAGCGATCCCGCCGACAACCTTGAGGACAGCGCCGACATCATGACGGCCCGCTCCGCCAGCATCGACCAGTGCGAGGAGATCTCGCGCCAGCTCGGTCTGGCCCTCGAAGTGGAAGACCTCATCGAACAGGCCTATGTGCTGGAAGTCTCCACGCCCGGCTTCAGCCGTCTGTTCTTCTCTCTCGACCAGATGCGTTCCTATGTGGGCGACATGGTGGAACTGCGCATGGTCTCCGCCTACGCTCCCGAGAACGCCCCCGCGGCCCGTCGCGCCTGGCGCGGCGTCCTGCGCGAAGTCACCGACAGCGCCGTGCGCGTGGCCCCTGCCAGCGTCTCGGCCGAGGGCGACATCTGCCCCGAGGCCATGGACGAGGTCCTGGTGCCCTGGGACATGGTGCGCCGCGCCAGCCGCATCCATATTTTCCGCCAGCCGCAGAAGCCCGGCAAGCAGCCCGCCCGCAAGGCCGCCAAGGCCGCGCCCCAGGGCGACGCCCCCAAGAAGGGCAAGGGCAAGAGCGGCAAGAGCAAGCATCCCGGCCGCAACGAGGCCGAAGACATATAACCGCACGGGCACGCCCTGCGGTCCTCTCACGCGGCCGCAAGGCCGCTTCGTCATCACCCGCCCGTGACGGCGGTTTCCGGCCCCGGCCGGTACACCAGGAAATTTATGCCGCCCTGTGCGGCAGCCGGAGGTAGCAATGAACCTTGAACTCAAAAAGGCCATTGACCAGATCAGCAAAGACAAGGGCCTTGACCGCGACATGCTCATCAAGACGCTTGAAGATGCCGTGCGCACCTCGGTGCAGCGCCGCTTCAGCGAAGATATGGATGTGGAAGTCCGGTACAACGACAACACCGGCGACATCGAAGTCTACCAGTTCAAGATCGTGGTGGAAGACGGCGAGGTCGAGAACGAAGACACCCACATCGGCATCACCGAAGCCCGCACCCATGATCCCTCCGTGCAGATCGACGACGAAGTCGGTTTCCGCGTGAAGGTGGAAGACCTGGGCCGCATCGCCGCCCAGTCCGCCAAGCAGGTCATCATCCAGCGCATGCGCGACGCCGAGCAGGAAATCATCTACGACGAGTACAAGGACCGCATGGGCGAGATCGTCTCCGGTATCGTGCAGCGTCGCGACAAGGGCGGCTGGGTGGTCAACCTGGGCCGCACCGAAGCCATCCTGCCCCGCGAGGAACAGATCCCCCGCGAACACTACAAGCGCAACGACCGCGTGCAGGCCATCATCATCGACGTGCGCAAGGAAGGCCGCGGCCCGCAGGTGGTCGTCTCCCGCGCGCACCGCGACTACATGGCCGCCCTGTTCCGCCGCGAAGTGCCCGAAGTGGACGACGGCGTGGTGCAGATCATGGGCGTGGCCCGCGACCCCGGCTCCCGCGCCAAGGTGGCCGTGCTCTCCCGTGAACGTGACGTGGATCCCGTGGGCGCCTGCGTGGGCGTGCGCGGTTCGCGCATCCAGAACATCGTGCAGGAACTGCGCGGCGAACGCATCGACATCGTGGTCTGGAGCCCCGATATCGCCACCTACGCCCGCAACGCCCTGGCCCCGGCCATGGTCTCCCGCATCGTGGTGGACGAAGAAGAGAACCTGCTGGAGGTCATCGTGCCCGATGACCAGCTGACCAACGCCATCGGCCGCAAGGGCCAGAACGTCAAGCTGGCTGCCCGCCTGCTGGGCTGGAAGGTCGATATCTTCACCGAGACCCGCTACAACGAGGCCAATGCCATCGGCCACGGTCTGGAGCAGGTGGCCAGTGTGGCCGAAGTCTCCATGAACCAGCTGCTGGAAGCGGGCTACACCTCGCTGGACCTGCTGCGTCAGGCCACTGACGAGGAACTGTCCGACAAGCTGGCCATCTCGGACAGCCGCATCGCCGACCTGCGTTCGGCCATCAACTTCCTGGCCCCCGTGGCCGAGCCCGAACCCCGGGCCGCTGAGGAAGAAACGACCGACGCCGGCAACGGCGAAAAAGTCCAGGATGGTGATGAAGACTAGCCCCGACGCGCCCGCCGAGGGCTGCGAAGGGCCAGTGAGAATGTGCGTCATCTGCCGCCGCCGTTTCGCCAAGGCGGCACTGACGCGCCACGTGCGCGACGCGCACGGAAATTTGATTATCGACGCGCCGCAGACCAGTCCGGGCAGGGGCTGGTACCTGTGTGACGATCCGGCCTGCGCGGCACGATTCGCCAAGTTCAGACCGTCCAGACGGCGCAAGGGGGAAAAGTAATGTCGGATAGTAAAATCAAAATCAAGGATCTTGCCACTGAGCTCAAGATGGATGCCAAGGAACTGCTGCAGGAGCTGCAGTCCATGGGCTTCAACGTCAAGAGCGCCCAGGGCTCCATCCCCATGGAAGAAGTGAGCGGGGTTCGCGACCGTGTGGCCGAGAACCGCCAGCGCAAGGCCGACCGCAAGGACGATCAGCCCACGGTCATCGTGCGCCGCCGCCGCGTGAAGGACGAAGCCCCGGCCGAAGAACAGCCCGTGGCCGAGACCAAGGCCGAAGCCGCGCCCGAAAAGGCTCCCGAGCCGGCCGCCCCGGTGGAGACGCCCGCGGCCCGCGTGATCTCCGTCCCCGAGCCCGAAAAGGCTCCCGAGGTCAAGCCCGAACCTGTGAAGGCCGAACCCAAGGCCGAAAAGACTCCCGAACCCGTCGCCCCGGTGGAAACGCCTGCCGCCCGCGTGGTGGCCGCCCCCGAGGCCGAAAAGGCTCCTGAAGCCAAGCCCGAACCCGTGAAGAACGAAGCCAAAGCCGAACCCAGGACCGAAGCCAAGCGCGAAACCCGCGTGGAAAAGGCGACGCCCCAGACCGCCCGCGTGGTGGCTCCGGCCGGCGCCCGCGTCATCAGCCGCCCCGATACCACGCCCACGGCCCGTATCATCCGGCCCGCCCAGGCCGCCGCTCCCGTGACCAAGACGGAAGCCAAGGCCGAGCCCAAGCCCGAAGTGCGCAAGAGCGCCGTGCTGGCCGCCATCAACGCCAAGGAAGCCGCCGAGAACGGCGCCGCGGAAAAGGCCGCCAAGCCCCGCGCCGGCCGTCCTGACGCTTCGGCCATGCCCGAAGGCTCCTCCGCGCCCACGCTGCCCCAGCGCGAGGCCCGCGAGAACCGTGACGACCGCCCCGCCGAAGCCACGCCCACCCGCGCCCGCGTGGTGGCCCCGGCTCCCCAGGTGCGCGTCATCTCCCGTCCCCAGCCCGGTGCCACGCCCGCCCGTGACAGCCGCGACGGCGGACGCGATCGCGACGGCGGCCGTGACGGCCGTGACCGCGACGGTCGTGACAACCGTTCCGGCCGCCCCGGCGGCAACCGTTCCGGCTTCGGTGACCGTCCCCGCGGCGGTGCGCCCCGTCCCGCCGGTGGCGGCTACAGCGCTCCCGCGCCTGCCGCTCCCCTGGACAGCCGCGACGGCCAGAGCAAGAAAAAGCGCAACAAGGGCCGCCGCACCGTCGATTTCCAGCAGGGCGATTTCGGCCGCCATCAGGACGATGATGACGCGCCGCGCATGAACCGCAGCACCCGCGGCCGCCGCAAGCCCGGCAAGCCCGCCGCCGTGCAGGCCACCCAGCCGCTCAAGGCCGCCAAGCGCAAGATCCGCGTGACCGAAGCCATCCGCGTGGCCGACATGGCCCACCAGATGGGCCTCAAGGCCAACGAGATCATCAAGGTGCTCTTCGGTCTGGGCGTCATGGCCACCATCAACCAGTCGCTGGATATCGACACCGCCACCCTGGTGGCCGCCGAATTCGACTACGAAGTGGAAAAGGCCGGCTTCTCCGAAGAAGATTACCTGCTGCCCCAGCAGGAGGATAAGCCCGAAGATCTCAAGCCCCGTCCTCCGGTCGTCACCATCATGGGTCACGTCGACCACGGCAAGACCTCGCTGCTGGACGCCATCCGCAAGTCCAACGTCACCAGCGGCGAAGCCGGCGGCATCACCCAGCACATCGGTGCCTACCATGTGAAGACCAAGCGCGGCGAGATCGTCTTCCTCGACACCCCCGGTCACGAGGCCTTCACCGCCATGCGCGCCCGCGGCGCCCAGGTCACCGACCTGGTCATCCTGGTGGTGGCCGCCGACGACGGCGTCATGGAGCAGACCCGCGAAGCCGTGAACCACTCGCGCGCCGCCGGTGTGCCCATCATGGTGGCCGTCAACAAGATGGACAAGCCCGGCGCCGATCCCGACCGCGTGCTGCGTGAACTGTCCGAGATGGGCCTGCAGCCCGAAGACTGGGGCGGCGACACCATCGTGGCCAAGGTCTCCGCCAAGACCCGTCAGGGCCTGGACGACCTGCTGGAACTGGTGGCCCTGCAGTCCGAGATCATGGACCTCAAGGCCAACCCCAACAAGCCCGCCCACGGCCGCATCGTGGAAGCCAAGCTGGACAAGGGCCGCGGCCCCGTGGCCACCGTGCTCATCCAGGAAGGCACCCTGCACCAGGGCGACAACTTCGTGTGCGGCCAGTTCTCCGGCCGCGTGCGCGCCCTGATGAACGACCAGGGCAAGAAGGTCAAGGAAGCCGGTCCCTCCATCCCCGTGGAAGTGCAGGGCTTTGAAGGCGTGCCCGAAGCCGGTGAAGAGTTCTTCGCCGTGGCCGACGAAAAGCTGGCCCGCCGTATCGCCGAAATGCGCGCCACCAAGCAGCGCGAACGCGATCTGGCCAGCGAATCCAAGGTCACCCTGGAAACCTTCCTGTCGCGCCGCGCCTCCGACCAGGAGACCCTGACCCTCAACCTGGTGCTCAAGGCCGACGTGCAGGGCAGCCTGGAAGCCATCACCGAGGCCCTCAACAAGCAGAGCACGGAAAAGGTGCGCATCAACGTGGTGCACGGCGGCACCGGCGCCATCTCCGAATCCGACATCATGCTGGCTTCCGCCTCGCAGGCCATCATCATCGGCTTCAACGTGCGTCCCACCTCGCGCATCAAGGACATCGCCGAACGCGAGAACGTGGATATCCGCTTCTACGATATCATCTACAAGCTGGTGGATGACATCAAGAGCGCCATGGCCGGTCTGCTGGCTCCCGTGCAGCGCGAAGTCTACCTGGGCCAGGCTGAGGTCCGTAACACCTTCAGCGTGCCCAAGGTCGGCATCATCGCCGGTTCCTATGTGGCCGACGGCAAGATCGCCCGTAACGCCGGCGTGCGCCTGCTCCGCGACGGCGTGGTGGTCTACACCGGCAAGATCAGCTCCCTCAAGCGCTTCAAGGACGACGCCCGCGAAGTGGTCAAGGGCAACGAATGCGGCGTGGGCCTGGAAAACTTCAACGACGTCAAGATCGGCGACATCATCGAAGCCTTCGAGACC
>NZ_JBNPNC010000008.1:0-69587 GCF_050314315.1 Desulfovibrio sp. SGI.102
CTAAGCGGGAGACGAGCATATGAACGATGTGTTTTTGCCGTATCAAAAGAAATGGCTGGCGGACAAGGCTTCGGTCAAGGTGGTGGAAAAATCCCGCCGCATCGGCCTTACCTGGGCGCAGGCGCATGACGATACGCTGCTTGCGGCCACGTCCGGGCGCTACGGCATGGACGTGTTGTATATCTCGTTCAACCAAGACATGACGCGGGAGTATATCGAGGCCTGCGCCGACTGGGCGAAGCGGCTCCAGCTTGTGGCCGGAAAGGTCAACGAGGACGTGTTCAAGGACGGGGACGAACGGGAGATCAAGGCCTTTCGTATCGACTTTGCGAGCGGGCGCAAGATCCTGGCCCTGTCGAACCGGCCTTCCAACCTGCGCGGCAAGCAGGGCCGCGTCATCATAGATGAAGCGGCCTTCGTGGAAGACCTGCCGGAGCTTTTGAAGGCTGCCCTGGCACTCTTGATGTGGGGCGGGCAGGTCATCATTATTTCCACGCACAACGGCGCGGACAATGCCTTCAACCAGCTGGTGCAGGATGTACGCGCCGGGACCCTGCCTTACAGCCTGCACCGCATCACACTGGACGATGCCCTGCGCGACGGCCTGTACCGTCGGATCTGCCAGGTGACGGAAAAGCCCTGGACGCAGAAAGGGGAAGACGCCTGGCGGGCGGAGCTTATCAAGACCTACGGGGACGGGGCGGATGAAGAACTGTTCTGCATTCCCCGGCAGTCTTCCGGGGCCTACCTGACCACGTCCATGATCGAGGCCTGCATGGAGGATATGCCGGTGCTGACCTGGACGCCTCCGGCGGAGGACTTTGTGGACTGGCCCCTGCCCGTGGCGGAACTCTACACCAGGGGCTGGATAGCGGAACAACTGGAACCGCTGCTGGCCACGCTGCCCCAGGACATGGCGCATTTTTGCGGCGTGGACTTCGGGCGCAGCGGCGACCTTTCCGTGTTCTGGCCAGCCACGGAAGGGAAGGGCCTGCGTCTGGTACCGCCCTTTGTGCTGGAGCTGCGCAACTGCCCGCACCGGACACAGCAACAGATCTTGTTCGCCATCCTGGACCGGCTGCCGCGCTTTTCCGGCGTGTCGCTGGACGCGCGGGGCAACGGTTCCGCCCTGGCGGAAGCCGCACGGCAGCAGTACGGGCCGGAACAGGTCCGGGAAGTGATGATTTCCGAATCTTGGTACCGGGAGACCATGCCGCTGCTCAAGGCGGGCATCGAGGACAAGACGCTGCTTTTGCCCAGGGACGCGGGCATCCTTTCGGATTTTCGCAGCCTGCGCGTGGTGAAGGGCGTGGCCCGCGTGCCTGAGCAGCGCATCAAGGACAAGACCGGCGGCAGGCATGGCGACTCCGTCATTGCCTGCGCCATGATGCTGGACGCCCGCAAGGAACTGGGAAGCGCGGAGCCGTGGGACTATGTGGGCATTCCCCTGGAAGGCTTTGCATTGAACGGCTGGTAAGCCAAAGGAGAAAATGGTATGGAACGGGACAAGTTTTTGCAGTGCCGTGATGAAATCCTGGACGTGCTGAAAAAGCATGAGGCGGATAGCTGGGACCGTGTGAGAGTCCTGGTATCCGCCATCAATGAAGACCTTGCGCCGAATGGCCATCAAGCTGTCATTACTCTGCGACCTTTGTTAACTTATCCCGAAGTTGAGAATAAAATATGACAAAACTTTCCATTTCCTTTGTGCGTCGGTCTTCAATGGATCCGTGTTCGCGTACCAAGTCTCCCTTGTTTTTTCTCACAGAGAGATAAAGCTGGGTAGCAGTCTGTAACAATACATCGGGAGAAAATTTCTCAGCCATATTTCCGGCTCCTGTGATGCCCGGATGGTCCGGGGTTATAGGGTGTAATGAAAAGTCTATCACAGAGAGCCGGATTTTTTCAATCCGGGCAATATTGCGGATTTTTGCCTGCCTTTTTGTGTCAGAATTGACACACGGCCACCCTGAAAGATCCTCGCACAGCCCGCGCCCTTTCCGGGCAAGACCTCCGTTTTTCTGCCATTGTGGTGGAAAAACGGAGGTCTTTTTTCATGGCGGACGGACTTTTTATGCCGGACGGCAACTTTGTGCCGTTCAACGCGGCGGAACTTTCCACGGAGCTGGCCACGCGGCAGAACGCGGGCGTGTTTTTCGGGGAGCTGGATGGCTGGCTTTCCACCTTGCCGGACCCGGATCCGGTGCTGCGCAAGCGCGGGGATGATGCGGAAGTGCTGCGGGAGCTTTCCGCCGATGACCAGGTGACAACGGCCATGCTTTCCCGCAAAAACCGCGTGCTGAACTGCCCGCATTTTTCCATCCGTGCGGGCGCGCCGGAGGGTGAAACGCCCACGCCGGAAGCGGAAGAGCTGCACCGGCGCTTCATGCTGGACTTGGAGCGGACGAATCTGCGCACGGTCATTTCCGGGATGCTGGACGCGCCGTACTATGGCTTCACGCCTCTGGAGCTGATCTGGCGCTTTGACGGGGACTGGTGGCACCTCGTGGACATCGTGCCGAAGCCCTACCACTGGTTCCGGTTCGACAGCCGGAACAATCCTGTGTTCGTGGGGGAGTACGGAGCGTTTTGCGCGGATCCGCGCCCTTTGCCGCCGGGAAAGTTCGTTTTCGTGACGCACCATGCCACCTATGACAATCCCTACGGCTTGCGGCTGCTTTCCCGCTGTTTGTGGCCGGTGAGCTTCAAGCGCGGGGGCCTGACCTTCTATGCGCGCTTTGTGGAGCGGCACGGGATGCCCTGGGTGGTGGGCGAGGCCCCGGCACAGGCCAGGGAGCCGGAAAAACGGGACATGGCGCGCGGCCTTTCGCGCATGGTGCAGGACGCTGTGGCCGTCATCCCGCACGGGGCGAACGTAAAGCTGGAAAGCGCCGGGCAGACGCAGGGAGCCATACACGAGGACTTTCTGGCGCGACAGGACCGGGCCATCAGCAAGGTGCTTATGGGACAGACCCTGACCGTGGAGACCGACGGCAAGAACAGCCTGGCGGCCACCAAGGCCCACAAGGACGTTGCCGATGACCTGGCGGATGCCGACAAGGCCATGGTCACGGACGCCTGGAACGAGATCGCCTGGCTGTATGCCCAGGTCAACGCCGGGCCGGGCGTCATGGCCCCGCTGGCGGAATACGACGAACCCGAAGACCTGAATGTCCAGGCGGACCTTGGGAAGAAGATCAAGGAAATGGGGGCGAGCTTCACGCGGGAATACTTCACCGGGCGCTTCGGCCTCAAGCCGGAAGAGTTCACCTTGGAAGGCGAATCCGTGGAGCCGGCGGGCGCGAATTTCGCGGCCCCGGCGGCGAAAAAGGCGACCACGGCGGAGAAAGCCCAGGCGAACCTTGACGCGGCCATCGTGAAGATGCTGCCCGGAGCGCTCAAGTCCAGCGCGGAATTTGTCACCAGACTTGAGAACGAGATCCGGGCGGCGCGAAGCTATGAGGACCTGGAGGAATCGCTGGGCGTGTTGCTGGCCCCCAGCATGACACCGGAGGCATTGGAGAGCTTTCTGGCCCGTGCCATGACGGCGGCTGCGGGCCTGGGCATGACGGCTGTTCGTGCGGAGGAAGAAGAGGATGCCGAAGAAAAGGCCTGAGATCGAGCTGCCGGAGCCGGAAATCATTGCGGAGCCCGTCCACCCGGATGCGGCCATAGCGTTTTGGCAACAGCGGGCCAAGCTCACGGATGCGGAAGCCAGGGCCCTGGGCGAAGAGGCCAGGCGCCGGGCGTTTTATGTGACGGGCCTGGCCCGGCATGACCTGGTGCAACTGGTGAGCGACGGCCTAGAAGAAGCCCTGAAAAACGGGGAGACGCTGCCGGAGTTCAAGGCCAGGATCATGGCGGCCATACAGACGCAGGGCTGGCACGACCACCGGGTGGAAAACATCTTTCGTACCAACCTGCAAACGGCCTACGCCGCCGGGCGATACAAGAAAATGCAGGCGGTGAAGGCTTCGCGCCCTTACTGGCAATACCTGGCGGTCATGGACAAGCGGGTGCGGCCTTCGCACGCCATCTTGCACGAAAAGGTCTATCCGGCGGACCATGAGTTCTGGGCGTCCAACTATCCGCCCAACGGCTTCCGCTGCCGCTGCTGTGTGCGCACGCTTTCCGCGCGGCAGGTGGAAAAAGAGGGCCTGACCGTGGAAAAGGAGATGCCGCAGGCCGGGGTATGGACGGACCCGAAAACCAACATGGAGTATTTCGTCCACTTCCCTGGAGCGGACAAGGGATTCCGCAACAATCCGGGCAAGGACTGGGCGGAATCCGGGCTGGACATGAAGAAGTGCCCGGAGGTGAGCAAGGAAAGCTATGAAGAGCTGCGCGGCCCGGCGTCAAAGCGACCGAAACCGGTCAAAACGTATGCGGAGCTTTGCGAAGGTATCAAGCAACATTGCGGGCAATTTGCCACCAATAACGGCATTCAGAAGGTAGTGCCGGAAAGTGGCAAGCGCTACTTCATGGCCACGGATTGCAAGGGAACGTTTTGGCTTAATGCCAAAACGTTTTCCACGTCCTGCGATGGGTTCAACGCATTACGAGATCTGAAAACCGCATGGAACAAGCTCGCCAAAGGTGAATCGCTGACGTTCAACGAGGAATACGCCTTTGAAAGCCTGTGGCATGAGCTGACGCACAACCGGCAAAAGACTGGAGACCTTGGCAAGGGAGAAACGCCGCAACGGCGTATCATGGAGATATTCACGCAGTGGACGGCCCGGCGCACCTATCCGCGCCTGCTGGAAAGCCTGGGAGGAAAAGCCGCGTATCAGAAAGAGATTCTGAACAGGGGGTACGGCTACGGTCGCAGGATACAGAACTTTGACCGTCTGCTGGATGTGTTGAAGATCAAGGAAGAGGAGTTGTTGCCGGAGATGCTGCGCCTGATGGATACGGTGACCACGCCGGAGTATGACGGCGAATTGAAGGAACTGCTGGCAGCTCTGTCCGGCAGAGAGTTTGTGAACATTGCCAGCGTCCTGGACGACATAGATGCTTTTGACTTTGAGGGGCTACTACGCTTCGCGGAGCTCATATAGGGAAATGCTGGTGTCCAGCCGCTCCCGCTCATCCTTGATTTGCTCCAGGTAATGGTCTGCCTTCTCCGTGTCGCCCCGGCCAAACCAAAGCCCGGCCAACAATGCGCAGTTTCTGTCAGGATACTTTTCCGCAGACGCGCGGCACATTGCCAGCCATTCAGGATTGGTGGCTGCGGTGGGAAAACGCTCCGCGATTTCCTGTTCTGTAGCAATGTCGAAATAGTTTTCCATATTTTTCAGATAGCCCGCAGCCTGGCCACTGTCAACAACCCGCCGTCATTCTCCGTTATCGTGCGGAAAATACTCCCCCAAAACTCACCCTAAAATTGTTCGCATAGTTCGCGCCCTTTCCGGGCAAGGCCCCTGCTTTCCTGTCATAGTGACGGAAACAGGGGCTTTTTTCATGGACAAGAAATGGATCGAGATAGCCCGCACGGGCACGTTCACGGACAGCGCGGGGCGGCCCCAGACGTTTACGGAACGGGACCTTGCCGCCATCGCCAGCGCCTACGACCCGGCCCGGCGGGACGCGCCGCTGACGTTCGGGCATCCGGCAAGCGACAGCGCCCCGGCGTTCGGCTGGGCGGAGCAACTGAAAAGTGAGGGCGGCAAGCTGTTTGCCCGGTTCCGGGACGTGCCGGAGAAGGTGCGGGAGCTGGTGGCGGGCGGACATTATCGCCACGTTTCCATGTCGCTCATGCCGGACCGGGTGAGCCTGCGGCATGTTGCGCTTTTGGGCGCGGCGCAACCCGCCATCGACGGCCTCAAGGCGGTGGAGTTCAAGGACGGCGGCGACGCCATAACGGTGGATTTTGCGGCAGCCGTTGCGACGAAGGAAGCTACGGATGGCGACAGCAAAGATACGGCAGCCGCTGCGAGCGGCGAAGGAGACAGCATGAGTATTGAAGAATTGCAGCGGCAGGTGGGGCAGCTCACGGCGCAGATCGAGACACTGCGCGCGGAAAACGCGGAGCTGAAGAAAAAGGCGGAAAGCCACAAACAGGACAAGGAAAAAGCCGAGGCCGCCCGCGCGGACGCGGAAAAGAAGGCTGGCCAGGCCCATGCGGACTTTGCCGCCTACCGGGAAAAGGTGGAAGGAGAGCGCCGGGAGGCGCGCGTGTCCGAACTGGTGAAGGCCGGGAAGGTGAAGCCTGCCGAAAAGGCTTCCGTCCTGGACTTTGCGGCCCGCCTGGCGGCGCAGACCGACACGGTGGACTTTGCCGCGCCCGACGGCACGACGGAAAAGATCAGCCTGGAAGAACGCTATCTGCGCGAGCTGGAAGCCCGGCCCGTGGACGAACGGGGGACGGACTTCACCGCGCCTCCGGCCCATGCGGGCGGGGACGATCCCGGCTTTGATTACGACAAGATGGCGTCCAAACTTTAACCGCAGGGAGCATCAAGCATGAACGAAGGGCATCTGGGAAAATACAGTTTCGGCGGTGAGCGCGCCGCCACGGACAACCACCCCGCCGTTATCCATTACCTGCCGCTTGCCGAGGGCGTGACGGATCCCCTTGCCGTGGGCACGCTGCTGAAAGCCGTGGACGTGTACGGCGCCACGGCCACGACCGGGGAAGACAACACGGGCGTGACCGCCGCCAGCGTGGACGCCGCGACCTTCGCGGCCAAAGCCGGGAAGGCGGTGGGCGCGTATGCGTTCGCCTACGATTCGGCCTGGAAGCTGAACGGCCAGGGCGTCACGCTTTCGGACTACGGCATTTCCCTGACCGGGGACGCCGCGAGCGGCGATACCGTGACCGTGACGCTGACCGTGGAGGACGTGACCTACGAACCGGCCCTTTCCACGGACGCGGAAGCGTGCGCCGTGGTGGACCTGCCTTGTGACCCCACGGGGGAGAAGGCGGAAACGAGCGCGGCAGCCGTGGTGCACGGCACGGTCAAGACCAGCGTTCTCAAGACCGGTGACGGAAAGGCCCCCACGGGCGGACAGCTGGCCATGCTGGCCCGTCACGGCGTGTTCGCGGTGTAGTCTAAAAACGTCTAAGATTGAGGAATCATTATGCTTGCACAACTGAAAGGACTGTTTACGCCGGAGGCCATCGCGGCTTCGCTGGAGTCGCTGCCGCCGCTGGAAACCACGGTCATGGACAATCTGTTCAAGGACCGTCCCACGCATCCCCTGCCGCTGATCGGCATATCCGACCTGAAGGCCGCCGTGCAGTCGGTGCCGGTGGTGCGTCGTGACGGCACGCCCATTTCCCTGCGCGGGGAAGGGGTGGACATGGAATTTGTGGCCCCGCTGCCCATCAAGGTGCAGATTCCGGTGACGGCCAGCGAGCTGAACGACCTGCGGGTGATTTTCGGCAACAAGGCTGCGCTGACGGCCTGGCGCACGCGCAAGGTGGACCAGATCCGCCAGACCGTGCGCAACACGGTGGAAGGGATGTGCTCCGTGGTGGCGTCCACGGGCAAGCTGACCTGGCCTGTGGAGCTGGAGGGCGGACGCCGCCATGTGTACGAGATCGACTACGGCCCGCTGCTGTCCTATGAGCCGGAAGCCAAGTTGACGACGGCTTCCAAACTGCCCGACGTGTACCGGCTCCTGCGCGGCATGGAGCTGAAAGTACGCCAGGCCGGGCTTGGCGGCAGCGTGGAGTTCTGGGCGGGGCCGGATGTGGCTGCGGTGCTGCTGGGCATTGTGGAACAGTATTCGTCCAACGTGGAAAGCAAGCCGTACCGCCTGTCCCTGGAAGAGGGGCGCGTGGTGGTGGGCGGCTACACCATCCGCTTTATGGACGAAACGTATCCAAACCCAGAAGACGACGGGGAATGGCTGCCCAAGCTGGACGCCAAGATGCTGCTTGCGGTGGCGAAGAACCAGCCGGGCAAGGTGTGGTACTGCGCCATCGACAGCATCAGCGCGAACAATGCGGCCACGCCGCTGCACATTGTGCCGGTGTCCCGCATGGACGACAGCGGCATCATGCTGATCGGCCAGGCCAAGCCGCTTCCGGCGCGTCCTTCGCGGGCTTCCTGCAAGGCTGTGGTGGTCGAATAGCGAAAAACGCCCTGAGCGCCCCGTGGAGGCGTTTTTGCCTCCACGACGGGCGTGGGGAAGGGGAAACTTTTTAGACTATTCTAAAACTAGTCTAAAACGCGAGGAAAAGGCATGTCCATGATTCTGTGCGGGCGCAAGGCGGTGCTGGACCTGATGCACCCGGATTATGTGACGGCGTGCGAGGAGCAGAATCCCGGCCTGGTGGACCGGACCATCAAGGCGGTGTCCGGGGAGATCGCGGACGCGCTTTCGTACCGGTATCCGCAGCCGTGGCCGCAGGTGCCGGAGCTGGTGCGCTACATCGCCACGGCCATCAGCGCCTACCGCGTGGTGGGGGCCATCACGTCCCTGATGGATACGGAAGCCAGCAGCGACAACGAGTGGATCCCGCTGCAAAAGCAGTGGAAATACTGCACGGACCTGCTGGAGGACATTGTATCCGGCAAGCAGAAGCTGCCGCTGACCGAAGTCAATGCGGACCGGGAGGACCCCACGTTTGCCGTGGTGAGCCGCCCGCCGCTCTTTGACCTGCGGGGGCTGTGAGATGGGCAAAAGCGGTGTTTCCCTGCACTGGGGCGGTCTGGACAAGGCGCTGGGCAAGGCGACCGGGAAGCTGGGCAACACGCAGGCGCTCATGGAGTCCGTGGGCGAGGCGCTGGTATCCGGCACCAAGAAACGCTTTGCCGCGAAAAAGGACCCGGAGGGCAAGCCCTGGCAGCCTTCCCGGCGCGCGTTGGAAGAAGGCGGCGAGACGCTGACGGATTCGGGGCGCTTGCGCCGGTCCATCGACTACGCGGCCACGTCCGACAAGGTCATGGTGGGCAGCAATCTGGCCTATGCCCGGATCCACCAGAAAGGCGGCGAGATCAGGCCCAAGAAAGCCAGAAAGCTGGTGTTCAAGGATAGCGACGGCAAGACCGTGGCCGTGGACAAAGTGACCATCCCCGCCCGCCCGTACCTGGGCGTTTCCAAGGAAGACCTGGAGGACGTCAAGGCGACCATGGCCGACTTTCTGGCCGGGGCGTTTAAGGCCTAGGGGGAGCCATGCAGGCATTCGCAACCGAGGTCATCACGCGGGCGGCGCTGGCCGCCGGATTGCCGGAAGGCCGTGTGATCGACATGGTAAAAAAGGACAATCTGACCATCAAGCGCCCGCGCATCGAATTGCAGTTCATGCCGGAAACGCTGACCCGCACGGGCCGCACGCTGGATGTGCGCCGCCAAGAGACGGACCAGATCCGCAAGCGGGAACTGTACGAAGTGGAGCTGACGGTCAACGCCAACATTCTGGCGGATGACCGGGCCTGGCTGGAGCGGTTTTCGTATGACTTTGTGGCCGCGCTTTCCTCCGGGGGCAATGACAGCCGGGGCAACTGGATCCGGGTACGGGCCAGCCAGGCGACTTTTGGACGCGCCCCGGACAAGCGCGTGGGCGAAAAAGTCATTGCCGTGTTCACCAGGGTGAACCGGCTGTACGTTGTGACGTTTACCGGGCGCATCACGAGGGAGGAAGCGGATAAGCTGATCCCCTCCTACACCATCAACGAACCCACATTCAAATAGGAGGCCGGTATGGCTACGAAAAAGAAAACAGCGGAGCAGGCTCCCGATTCCCAGACCGTCACGGCGGCCCCGGAACAGGCTGTTGCGGAAGCGGAACCCAGGGAAGACGAAGGAGGCGCGCATGTCGAGGAGACGACGTCGGAAGCACGGGAAACGCCCGTTGGTGCGCAAGAAGATGTGGCGGCTGTCGTGCGTGCGGAAGCCGGGCCGCAACTGGAAAGCCTTTCTGTGCTGGCGGACCGGCACCGTGTGCCGACCTGGATGGATGCCGCCCTGCGCCGCATGATGGGCTGGGAAGCGGGCAAGATGGTGACGGATGCCGAATACCGGGAAGCCCTGAACGGCATCAGGACCCGCCGGATGTGCGGCGGGCGTGTGAGGTAGCAAGATGGGCGATGTAATCCAATACCTGATAGACGGCACGTCGGGCATCGTGACCGGCGGCGTGGACGGCAAGGCCCTGGTGGCGGGCGTCTGCTCCAAGGGACTTGAGGGCAAGGCGTACCTGATCGGCAAGCGCACGAACCTGGAAGAGCTGCTGGGCACGGGATCGCTGGTGGACCGTATCCGCGACATGCTGGTCACGGGCGGGCAGGAGCCGTATGTGGTGGCTGTGCCTGTCCAGGGGCAGCCGGGCGGCTACATTTCCGCCCTGACGGTGACGGCAGGCAAGACCGGGGCCACGGTATCGGGCTATCCGGCGCTGAATGCGGATGTGGTCGTCCGTGTGGCCACGCCCGGAGTCGTGGGCACGGCCACGCTGGAGATCAGCACGGACGGCAGCAAGACCTTTGCCGAGGCCGCGCCGTCCGCCGTCCAGAATCCCATCAGTTCCGGGGAGGATCCCACGGGGGCCACGCTGGTGTTTGCCGAAGGCGCGACGCTGGAGGCAGGCGCGACGTATGCCTTTGCGGTACGTTGCCCTGTGGGGCCGGTCTATCGCGTGGGGGATGCGGAAAGCCCCCTGGTGGAAGTGAAAGAGCTGGATTCCGGCGTACTGGACGGGGCGGAACTGGTGGCCCGGATCGTGAAAGGCGGCGACAGGAACGAAGGGACGTTCCAGCTTTCCACGGACGGAGGGGACAATTTCGGGCGCATCCGTACCATCCCGCTGGACGGGGAATGCGAGCTGGCGGACTACGGGGTGAAGCTGACCTTCCCGTCCGGGGACTATGTGGCGGGCACCACCTATACCTGCCGCCTGCTGCCGCCCGCGCCGTCCATCGTGGATGTGCTGGAGGCCCTGGAGGAACCGCTGTCCGTGTATGACGTGGAGTTCGTGTATATCGTGGGTCCGTCGGATTCGGTGGACTGGACGGCGGCCCAGGCCAAGGCGGACGAACTCTGGAACCGGCAGAAGCCTACCTACTTCAAGATGGAAGCGCGCCTGCCGCAGGACGGGGAGGACCTTTCCGCCTATACCGCCGCTCTGCTGGCGGAAAAGCAGGACGTGGCCTGCCGTTTTGTGACGGTGTGCTGCCAGTACGGGGAAGTCACGGACACGACCGGCGCGGCCAGGCTGCGCAACGCGGCGGGCTTGCAGGCCGGGCGCGTGATGGCCATCCCTGTGCAACGGGCCACGGGCCGCTACAAGGACGGCCCCGTGTCGCAGCTCCGGCTCCCTGCGGGCTGGGAGGCCGTGCGCCCGACGCTGGAGGAAGCCGGGTTCCTGACGGCGAAGAAGTACACGGGAGATTCCGGTACCTATTGGGGGGATTCGCGTACGCTGTCGGAGAACACGTCGGATTTCCGCTTTGAAGAGGTGCTGCGGACCACGTTCAAGGCCGTGCGCCTGACCAGGGACGCGGCGCGCAAGAGCCTGTACGACGAAGCGGGCGACCCGCTGCGCCGGGGTAACGACGGCGGGCTGGCCTATCTGAAGGCCTCTCTGGAAAACGCGCTGGACGCCATGGTCGCCGCCGGGGAACTGGCAGGTTATGTGGTGGACATTCCGTCCGGGCAAAATGTGGCGCGGGACGGCGTATCGGTGGAAATCACACTTATCGGCATCCCGATCATCCGGGAGATCCGGCTGTATAACCGCTACACCTACGCGGGGTCGACGTTTGACCCGCGCATCGAGGACTACGCGCTGGCAGGGTAAGGAGGCAGCATGTCCGCCAACGGCAATAAATACGACTGGGAAAGCATCACCGTGAACCTGACGAATGGCGAAGTCGTGGGCATCACGGAGATCAAGTACGAGGACGGGCAGGAGATCACGGCCCGTTACGGCAGGGGCAGCATCCCGCGCGGCTACGGACGCGGCAACTACGAGGCCAGCGGCAGCATGGTGCTGGACCGTGAGGAATGGGAGAAGCTCAAGAACGAGCTGACCGCCACGGGTGGTGGCATTTACGACCATGCGCCGTTCACCATCGTGGTGTCGTATGCGAACAACGACATGCCCACGGTGACGGATACCCTGAAAGACTGCAAGATCACCAAATTCAGCGGTGGTGGCGGCAGCCAGGGGGACGACAACGTGAGCCCCATGACCTGCGAGTTCACGATCCTGAAACCCATCCTCTGGAATGGGGTCCCGGCCAAAAAAGACCGGTCGGTCACCGGCCTGTAGCCGGGACTGAAAAACCTCGCATGGAGCGCGTCCTTTCCGGGCGCGCTCTTCGTTTTCATGGCATGTTTTCAGAAACGCCGGGCAATAGTGCCCGCCTCAAACAAGGAGTGATTCGTATGTCTGAGACCAAAGAGACCAACCGCAGGTATGTTCTGTTCTCGCACACCTTTTCCGACATGTGGGCCGGGGAAAGCGCGGAGGACGCGCCGGAAGTGACGCTTTCGTACCGCTTTGCCAAGCCGACCAAGACGCAGATCCAGCGCTTGCAGGACAAGGCGGCCAGGAACGCCGGGCAGGCCTCGCGTAACCTTGTGCTGGACTGCGTGCACCCGGATGACAAGCAATCGCTCACCGAGGCCATGGAAGAATATCCCGGTCTGTCGTCCACCTTTGCCACGGCCATTCTGAAGGGCGTGGGCATTTCCGCTGATCTGGGAAACTAGCGGAGCCGGACGGCTACGGCCAGGGCGACGCCCTGATCCTGCACTGGCTCCACCTTCAGCCGTCGGAAGACCTGGAGGAATGGACGCAGCAGGTAGGCCTGGCCGTCTGGATGGAACGACGCTTTTTTGAAGCCCTGTCCCGCAACCTTTTGGGCACTCGCAAGGTTTGACCATGGAAGTTTTTTCCGTTTTTGCCACGTTGTCATTGGTGGACATGCTTTCCAGTCCTCTGGATTGTATCAAACGGGCCATGAAAGGCGTGGACCTGACAACGGCGGGGCTGGGGCAACGCATGGGCAATCTGGCCCTGGCCATGGGTCCGGCGGCGCTGGCCGCCGGGCTTCTGGTCGGGGCCTTCGGGTCCTGTGTGGGCGTCGCCGCTGGATTTGAGGATCAGATGGCCAAGGTGGGGGCCGTGTCCCGCGCGTCGTCGGAGGAAATGGCGGCGCTGGAAAAAGCGGCGCGCGATCTTGGCGCGACCACGCAGTTCACCGCCGTTCAGGTGGGGCAGGCCGAACAGTATCTGGCCATGGCGGGCTTTTCGGCAAAAGAAAACATAGCGGCACTGCCGGGCGTGCTGAACCTTGCTGCGGCCACGGCCACGGATCTGGGGCGCGCGGCGGACATATCCTCGGACATTCTTTCCGCGTTCGGCATGCAAGCCGAAGAAATGACCCGTGTTGCGGATACCCTGGCCCTGACCTGCGCCACGGCCAACGTCAATATGGAGCTTCTGGGCGACACCATGAAGTATGTCGCCCCGGTGGCGCGCATGGCCGGTCTGTCTCTGGAAGAAACGGCGGCCATGGCGGGCCTGCTCGGCAACGTGGGCATCAAGGGCAGCCAGGCGGGCACCACGCTCAAGGCCATGCTGAACAAGATGGCCGCGCCGACAAAGGAAGCGCAGGAACTTTTCCAGAAGCTGGGCGTGACGGTGAAGGACAGCGCGGGCAATCTGCGCAGTCCTGTGGCCGTGCTTGGCGAGATGGCTGCGGGCCTGAAGAATATGGGCACGGCGGAACAGATCGCGGCCATGAAGACCATTGTGGGCGAAGAGGCCATAGCCGGGTTTGCGGAGCTTATCCAGAAAGAAGGCATCGGCGCCATCGCCGACTATGCCAGGCAACTGGAAGCCGGGGGCGGCTCGGCGGCGGAAATGGCGGCCCGGATGAACGACACTCTGGCGGGTTCTCTGCGCGGCATGGGGTCGGCCTGGGAGAGCGTGCGTATCACGGTGGGCAAGCTGTTTCTACCTGCCGTGCGGGCGGTGGTGGATGCCGTGACCGCCCTGTTGCGGCTGCTGGACCAGGCGGCACAGACGCCCTTTGGCGCGGCGCTTTTGAAGATCGTTTCCGCCGTCAGTCTGGCCGTGCTGGCGGTCACGGGCTTTGCCGCCGGATTGTGGGCGGTATCCAAGGCCGCGCCTTTTGTATCTTCGTCGCTGCTGGCCATCAAGACGGCCTTGCTGGGGCTGGGCTGGCCGGTCTGGGCGCTGATCGCCGCCGTGGGCCTTTTGTACGCGGCCTGGAAAAAGGACTTTGGCGGCATTGCCACCACGCTTTCCCGCTGGGGGCGGAACATTTCGCTGGTGGTCCGGGGCGTGACGGCGGTGTTCGGTTCGCTCAAGGACGGCGTGGGAGAGATCCGGGGTGAACTGGCGGAAGACATCAAGGCGGAAGGCCTGGTGGGCATTGTGACCACGGTGGCCCGCGTGGCCTACCGCATCAAGGAATTTTTCACGGGCATCTGGGAGGGGCTGAATTTTGACGGCGCGGTGGTGGCGCTGACTCCGGCCATCCTCAAGGTCCGCGACCTGTTCGACTCGTTGGGCGAATTGATAGGCCGGGTGTTCGGGACCGAGGTCAAAAGCGCATCGTCCGAGGCGCGGAGCCTGGGTGAGATCCTGGGCGGCGTGCTGAGCATCGGGCTGGAGCTGGTGGCAACGGTGATCGCCAACGTGGTGCGCGGCATCGATTCCCTGGTATCCCTGGTGCGTCTGGTGTGCGCCCTCTTTACCGGGGACTGGGTCACGGCCACGGCCATGGCCGAGAATATCTGGACCAACTTCTGCGATTCGCTCATGGCCTTTGCGGACTATTTTCGCATCGGGGACTGGATCCGGGACGCCTGGGCGCAGGCCACGGAATGGCTTTCTGGCCTGGACCTTTTCGAGTCCGGGGCGCGACTTTTGGATACCTTCAAGGAAGGCATCCTGTCCAAGGTGGAAAGCCTCAAGCAGACGTTTTCCGACGCGCTGGGAAGGCTGCGCGACCTCTTGCCGTTCAGTGACGCCAAGGAAGGCCCGCTGTCCACGCTGACGCTGTCGGGGGCGCGTCTCATGTCCACGCTGAGCGAAGGCATGAACGCGGGCTTTCCCGGCCTGTACGCGACGCTTTCCGGCAAGCTGGGCAGCCTGAAAGAAAGCATCGGCACCTGGTGGGACGGGCTGTGGGGTGACAAGGGCGTGCCCGTGCCCGCCACGGGGGAAGCGCCCGTGGTACCCGACGCGCCGGGGCTGCCCGCCGACGTGGCCGAAGCGCGGACCCGGCAGGGACTTGCCACCGGGGAACAGACCGCAGCGTCGCAATCCTGGACGCTGCATATCGCCAACATCACGCTGCCCAACGTCAAGGACGCGCAGGACTTTTACGCGGACTTGCAGGCAGCGGCCACGGAAATGGGAGGGAGCCTGGCATGAGCCTGAAACTTCTGAGCTTTGAAGACGGCATTGTGAGGATAGGCGGCGAAGAGCTGCCCGGCCTTCTGTCCGATCTGCGGGTCAGCGGGAAGGTGCGCTTTGACGAACAGAGCGTGGACAAGGCCAGCGGCAAAAAAAAGACGCCGCAGGGCTGGGAAGACGCGGACATCAGTCTGACGCTGACCCTGCTCACGGATGAGAACGGCACCTGCTATGACAAACTGGCGGTGCTGGAGGGCTTTTTCAAGAAAACGGACGGCAAGGCCAACCCGTCCATCTTTACCGTGGCGAACAGCCATGTGCTGGCGCGCGGCGTGCGGCGGGTGGTGTTTTCGCGCCTGGATTCCTCGGAGTCGTGCCGGACGGATGAGATCCGGGCCTCGCTGGCCTTTGTGGAGCATAACCCGCCCATCATCAAACAGGAGCGGGCGCAGGCCAGGACGCCCACTCCGGCGGAGCTGGCGAAGCAGGCGAAGGAAAAGGCCGAGAAAGCCGCCGAACAGCCGGAAACGGTCATCGGGGTGGACGTGCAATGATCGAGGGACTGAACATACGCTGCAACGTGGGACCGGTGGAGATCCTGCGCAGCCCGTTTCTGGAGCTGGTGTTCCGTCGCTGCGCGGTGCTGAGCCGGGCGACGGTGGTTGTTCCGGATCCGGAGGGCGAAGTGCGGTCACGGCTTGCCGTGGGGCAGGCGGTGGCCGTACGCTGGGGTTACCGTGGCGAAGCCAGGATGTGGCAGGAATGGGAAGGCACGGTGGAAGGCATCGATCAGCCGCGCCGGGATGCGGACGGCGCGGACGCGGTGGTTGTGCGGGCCGTGGGCCTGGAAAAAGCGCTGACGACCACCATGGTGACGGAGAGCTTTTACCGGGAGCCGGCGGACGTGGTGGCCCGGCGTCTGCTGGCCCGGACCGGGCTTGCCGTGGGCGCTGTGGAGGTTCCGGGGGAAGTGCTGCCCTGGCAGGTGTTTTCCGGCGTGTCCGTGGCGCGGGCCATCCGGCAGCTTTCCCATAGCCTGGAGCGCTCTTTCGGGCACGACATGAGCCGCCACGCGCTGTGGCTGGGGGCATCGGGCCTGACCTGGAGCGCGGGCGATGAACCGGGCGACGTATACAGCGTGGCCACGGCGGAGAACCTGCTTTCCCACACGCCGCCGGAGACGGCGGACGGGGTGGGCGTGGTGGTTTCCGTGCCGTTGCCGGGGCTGACGCACAGCCGCCTGGTGCATATCCGGGATACCCGTCGCGGCGTTGACGAAACGGTGCGGGCGCTGACAGTGGCGCATACCTTTCAGGACAGCGGCAACAGTACGGTCATCAGTTACGGCAAGGACACGGGGTGGTTGTAGCATGGACGACAGTCAGGGCAAACGGGATCTGGTGGGCCTGATCCGCAAGCTGGTGGAACTGGCCATGCCGGACTTGCGGCATTATTACCGCCTGCCCCGGAAGGCCAGGGTGGTGGCCGTGTACGCGAGCGACGGGGAATATTTTTGCGACGTGCAGCCGCTCCGGAACGACGAAAGCGCGGATCCGAAGGAACCGGCGGTGCCGCGTGTGGCCCTGCCCGTGCTGTGGGGCGGCCCGGATCGCGGCGTGGTCTGCCCGCCGGTGCCCGGCGTGCTGTGCGACCTGGCGTATTACGACGGGGACCCGAACTATCCGTATATCGCCAACATCCGCTGGGGCGGCGGCATGAACGCGCCCAAAGCGGCGCTGAACGAATTTGTCATCCAACTTGAGAACGGCGTGGAACTGCGCATCGACAAGGACAAGCGCGTGGTGACGCTGACGCCGCAGGACGTGCGGACGGAAGCGGGGAAAAGCTGGACGGTCCAGGCCGGGGACAACGCGACGATCCAGGCGGGCAAGGACGCCACCGTGCAGGCCGGGAACGTGGCCAACATTGTTGCGCCGCTCATCAATCTGCAAGGCCGCGTGGTCTGCAAGGCGTTTGACGGACAAGGCAAGGGCCAGGCGGAATTTGAGGGGGACGTGGTGATCCGGGGCGACCAGGAGGTGACGGGCAACACGACGACCGGCGGCAGCAGCCGTGTGACCGGGGATTCCTATGCCGGAAGCCGCAGCGGGGGAAGCTGCCCGCATTAGCGCCATTCTCATTTATGGTGCAAAAAACAGGCGGGGAAAGCCCCCGAAAAACTTCGCATGGAGCGCGTCCTTTCCGGGCGTGCTCCCTTTTTTTGTGCCAGTATTTTCCCATGAGCAGTGTAACGACAGATCTTTGGGGGCAGGATATCGCCCTGGACGACAGCGGGCAGGCCCGCGTGGCGGCCAACGGGGAACTTTTGCTGACAAACGGCGTGGACACCGGTCTTCAGGACATACGGCTGCGGCTGTTCACCCGCCTGGGCAGCCTGTTCTATGACCGGGAGTTCGGGTCTTTGCTGTATGACTGGATTCTGGAGGATTCCACGGCGGGGAGCCGCGCGGCCTTTGAGAGCGAGGTCATCCTGCGGGTGGAGGAAGATCCGCGTGTGGAGACCGGTTCGGTACGCTGCACGGTCACGGCCTGGGATGCCCGGTCCATCACGGCGTTGGTGCGCTGGCGTTTTCTGGAGGAAGACACGCCGCTGAACCTGGTTTTGCAGGTGAACAAGCTGACAAGGGAAATGGTGATCGAAGATGCCGACCCAAGAACAGATACCTTTGCCCCGTGTTTCCCGAACGATTGAAGACGTCCGGGCGTCGGTGTTCGGCTATGTGGAGACGGTGCAGGACAGGCTTGCTGCCCACGGCTATCTGCCCGCGCGGCTGAACCTGAACAAGGGCGTGGTACGCGGGCTGCTGGAAATCTACTGCTGGGGCTACTGGCAGATTTACGACCTGTTGCAGCGCCTGCTTGCCCAGGTGACGCCGTCCAGTGCCACGGGAGACTGGCTGGACATGCACGCGGCAAGCGTGGCCCTTACGCGGCGGGCGGCCACGAAGGCGCGGGGCAAGGTCCGCTTTTTCCGGGACGCGCTGTCGAGCTCGGAAGCCAACGTGAGTATCCCCGCCGGGCGCATCGTGCGCACGCTGCCTGACGGCGCGGGCCGGATATACCGCTACGGCACGATAGCCGCCGCCGTACTGCCTGCCGGTGCCGAGCATGTGGACGTGGAGGCTGAGGCCGAGGATTACGGCGCGGCGGCCAATGCGTCCGCCGGACAGATCTGCGAGCTGGTGACGCCGGTCACGGGCATTGCCGGGGTGAGCAACCCGGCGGGCTGGCTGACGGAAGAAGGCGCGGACGAAGAGACGGACACGCAGCTTCGGGAGCGCATCGCGCTGCAATGGCAGGGGAACAACGGCTGCACCAAATACGCCTACGCGGCGTGGGCGCTGTCGGTTCCTGGCGTGACCTCGGTGTCCATTCTGGACCGGCATCCGCGCGGCCAGGGCACGGTGGACGTGGTGGTACGCGGGGCGGACGTGCTGCCCACGGAAGCCCTGCTGGAGAAGGTCCGGGCGGCTATCGCGCCGCATACGCCCATCAATGACGACTGGCTGGTAAAAGGCCCGACGCCGGTATCCGCCGCTCTGGACGGGGTGCTGGAATACACGGCGGGAGATCCCGACGCCATCAGTGCACAGGCGGAAAACCGGCTGCGCGCGCTGTTTGCGGAAAGGAGCCCGCTTGCGGACGTGACGGCCCTGCAGATCGGCCAGGACCTGACGCGGGATCTTTTGACGCACACGGTGATGGCCGTGCCCGGCGTGAAGCGCGTGACCTGGGCAAGCCCCGCGCAGGACGTGGTGCCGGTTCCGGCGGACGGGGTGGCCTTTCTGGAAAGCCTGAGCTTGCGCGCGGTCATGGCGGAGGAAATGTAGGTGTCCGAGTTCTGGAGATACTTTCACGACCGGCTGGCGTGGCCGCTGATCCACGCGCCCGGTCCTCTGGCCGGGCTTGTCCGGGGGCTGGCGCTGTCGCTGGACAGCGCGCGGGACGACAGCGTGTATTTTCGCCGCCAGTGGTTCCCGAAGCTGTGCGAGGCGGAGCTTGTGCCGGACTTCGGCAAAAGTCGCGGACTGGTGCGGCATCCCAAGGAAAGCGCCGAAGCGTTCCGCAGCCGTGTGGTGAACGCCTGGCGCTGGCATCAGCTGGGAGGCAGGACCGAAGGCCTGCCGGAGATCCTGAGATTTTACGGCTTCGAGGCGCTCCGGCTGGAAAGCCTGCGGCGCTACCAGCCGTCGCGCTGGGCGGAGTTTCAGATCGGGCTCAAAACGCCCGCGACGCAAACGGAACAGGATGCCTTGCTGGCGGATCTGGATACGCTGTTGTGGCTGGTGAACGAATACAAGCCCGCCCGTTCCCTGCTGGCGCGCGTGTACACGGATACCTATGACCGGGTGCCCACGGTCTGGAGCGGCGGCCCCGTGGAAGAGCAAGGCTGGTCCAACGGCTTCTGGTCCCGCTTTTCCGGGGTTCTCTGGCCGGGCCAGGACGGGGACATCGTGGTGTCGTTCGGCATGATCCGGCGCTTTCAGTCGGAGCGCTACAACGACAGCGGGGCCGGGCTTGGAGTGGAGAGCCGGACGGGCTTTCTTGCGCCGTACATCGACCGGCCCGTGTGGAGCCGTTCGGCCTGGAGCGACGTGTTTCCGCGCAACCACGGCTTCACCATCGGGGCGTTGGTGAGCCTGCATTGGGAGCGGGAGCTTTTGCCCTGGATCTTTCGGCAGCGGTCCTTTGCGAAGGTGGAGGCCGTGTATTCCTGGCCCGGCGACGGTGAGGAGCCGGGAACGCCCGTGGCCGTGCATGGAGACGGGACCTGGGGCGACGTGAACGCCTGTTATGGCCGCCCGCAGGCGGTCATCTATCAGGGAACGCGCTGGGGGGACGTTTGGGGCGCGGACCCGTTACGGCGCGAATGGGAGATATTGGAGCGCTGGCGGCACCGTACCCCGGTATCCTGCCCCGCCGTCAAAGTGGGCATCCCGCGCTTGGCCGGAGAAAGCCGCCTGGCGGTGCGCAGTGCTTCCCCCAAGAAAGACGGCTGGGAAGGCCCCTGGCGGGGGCGCGAGTGGCGCAGCTGGCGTTTGCCCTGTGCCGTCACGTCCCAGGCGTTTTTGCACGGGGACGAAGCGGAGCGGGAAGCGCCGCGCCTGTCCGGGGACGTGCTGCTGGCCGTAACGGGAGCCGCGCCGGCTGCCACCGCGTACTGGCGCGGGGAAGAGACGGCTCCGCACCTCAGTGGTCCGCTGCATGAACGGCGCTGGCTGGGCAGTTCTGCTGGGCGGCGCTGGTATGACTATACGGGCTTAACCTCTATCAAGGAGCAAACAGAATGAGTCTTGCGACGCTGACGAAAACAGGACGCGCGGCCATCGCGCTGGCGCTGTCCTCCCGGCCCATTCATCTGGCCTGGGGAAGCGGGAATACCGCCTGGGATGAGGAAGACGCGGAACTGCCCAGCCTGGTGGACGCCACAGCGCTGGTCAATGAGCTGGGCCGCCGTACTCCGGCGAGCATCGGCTTTGTGGAACCGGATGAAGAAGGCGACATCGTCATCCCCGTGGCCACGGGCACGGGCGGCGAAGTGCAGGAAGCGCGCTACAAGACCGTGGTCGGGCCGTCGCCGTATCTGTATGTGCGGACCAACTACAACTTTGAGGACGCCAGCAATGCGGTTATCCGGGAGATCGGCGTTTTCATGGACACGGTGCTGAAGGACTCCCTGCCGCCCGGCCAGCGCTATTTTACGCCCGGCGACCTGGAAAGCCCCGGCCTGCTGGTGGCGGTACAGATCATCCGCCCGGCCATCAACCGGTCGCCGTCGGTGCGGCAGACCATCGAATTTGTCCTGCCCATATAGGGGGAAGCCATGCAGACGCAAAGCGGAAAGCGCATAGACAACTACTGGAACCGCTATGATGCGGGCAAGAAATACGTGGAGCTGCTGTTTCGTGACGGATACGGGACGCAGGCCTCGGAAATGAACGAACTGCAAAGCCTGTTCGCCGCGCGCGTGAAATCGCTGGCGGACAGCCTGTTCAAGGACGGGGACATTTTGCAGGACGCGCAGATCACGGTGAATGCCCAGACGGGGGCGCTGACGGCGGAAGCCGGTCTGGTGTACCTGTCCGGCGGGGTGTGGCCTGTGGAGGCCGCGAGCTTTGTCATCCCGGTACAGGGCACGGTGGCCGTGGGGGTGCGGCTCAAGGAAAGCATCATTTCCGAGCTGGAGGATCCGGCGCTGTGCAATCCCGCCGTGGGCAGCCGAGGCGAAGGGGAACCGGGGGCCTGGCGCAAGAAGGTGGAGGCCGTCTGGGGCTATGACGGGGACGGCGGCTCCGGGGAGTTCTATCCCATCCATACGGTGGACGACGGGGTGCCGCGCGCCAAGGAAACGCCGCCGAACCTGGACAGCTTCAACCAGGGGATCGCGCGCTATGACCGTGATTCCACAGGCGGCGGGACCTATGTGTGTTCCGGCCTGACCGTGCGGCAGGCGGAAGACGCGGGAGGCGGCGCGCAGGTGTACACGGTGGCGGAGGGCCGTTGCCGTGTCTGCGGCTACGGCGTGGAACTGCTTACCTCCCGCCGCCTGTCCTACGCGGCGTCCCCGGACCTGCGCTTTATCGATACGGAAGTCATCGAGGCGGACGGGAGCGGAAAGCAGCGCATCAACGTGGCGCATCCGCCCATCCACAACATCACGGCCCTGCGCGTGACGCTGCAAAAGACGGTGTCCGTGGTGCACGGCAGCTATTCCGGCTGCGCGGACGCGCTCCCGGACACGTCGGTCATGTCCCTGGTTGAGATCAAACAGGGCGATACGACGTATGAAGCGGGCACGGACTACAAGCGCACGGGGGACACGGTGGACTGGTCGCCCACGGGCAACGAACCGGCCACGGGTTCCACCTATCAGGCGACCTATACCTACCTGGACAAGACGCTGACGCCGGAAGAGCCGGATTACGACGGGTTCAGCGTGTCCGGAGCGGTGTCGGGTACGGGCATCATGGTGTCGTACAATCAGGCGTTGCCGCGCATCGACCGGCTGTGCATCACGGGGGACGGCACGTTTACCTGGGTGCAGGGCGTGGCGGCGGAATACAACGCCAAAGCTCCGTCCGTGCCGGAGACGGCCCTGGCGCTGTGCAGCGTCAAACAGACCTGGCGGGAGGCCGCCGCGCGCGTGATCCAGAACGACGGCGTGCGCGTGGTGGCGTTTTCGGACATGGAAGCGCTGGCCGCCCGCGTGGAGTACGCCCTGCAGGAAGTGGCCCGGCAGCGGCTGGAAGCCGACGTGGCCACGCGCGAAGCCGGAGCGCGGGTGGGGCTGTTCGTGGACCCCTTGCTGGACGATTCCATGCGCGACCAGGGCATTGAGCAAAACGCCGCCGTGGTCAACGGCTTTTTGACCCTGCCCATTGCCGCGAAAGCCTACGCCCTTTCCCAGGACATCCAGGCCCCGACGGCCCGTACCTACACGCCGCAAATCCTGCTGGAGCAGCCGTACCGCACGGGCGAGATGAAAATCAATCCGTACATGGCGTTTGCCGTGCTGCCCGGCAAGGCACGCCTGACGCCCGCCGTGGACCGCTGGACGGAACAGGCCACGGACTGGACCAGCCCGGTGACGCGGACGTTCTACAAGACGATCTACGCCCCCAGGCATCCGCAGCACGGGCAGACCGTCACGTCCACGAGCAGCAGCACGGAAGCCGTGGGCACGACGCAAAAGGCCCTGGAATACCTGCGGCAGATAGACGTGGCCTTTGAGGTGACGGGCTTCGGCCCCGGCGAAGTGCTGCAATCCATCACCTTTGACGGCATCGAAGTATCGGCCAAGGAAGGCACGGTCACGGCGGACAGCTCCGGCAAACTGACGGGCACATTCACCATCCCCGCCGACGTTCCCGCCGGGACCAAGCTGGTGGTGTTCCGTGGCGGAGAAGGCGGCTCCACGGCGCAGGCCACCTTTGTGGGCCAGGGCACGCTGGAAGTGACCACGCTGCGGCAGGTCCAGACGGTGACGAATACCAACATCGATCCCCTTGCGCAGACCTTCATGCTGGACAAGGCCGTGCAGCTGGCCGGTGTGGACGTGTGGTTCACGGCCAAGGGCGACAGCGGCGTGCGGGTGCAGATCCGCGACGTGAGCAACGGCGTGCCCACGCGCACGGTGCTGGCGGAAGCCGTGGTGGCCGCCGCCGATCTGGTGGTCACGGGCGGCGGGCATACCCGCATCCTGTTCACTGCGCCGGTGGCCCTGGCGGCGTCCACGGAATACGCCCTGGTCATCCTGTGCAATGACGCGGACACCGCCGTGGCCATTGCTGAAATGGGGCAGTTCGACAGCCTGCACCAGCAATGGGTGGCGGCACAGCCCTACACCATCGGCGTGCTGCTGTCTTCGTCCAACGCATCGAGCTGGACCGCGCACCAGACCCGCGACCTGACGTTCCGGCTGCTGGAGGCCGTGTACGCGGAAGGCACCAATACCCTGGACCTGGGCACGGCCACGGTGACGGACGGAGCCACGGACCTGATCCTGCTGGCGCTGGCGGAGACGCCCACGGCGCAAAGCCGCGTGGAATACGAGCTGGGGCTGCCTTCTGGGGCCAGCATGACGGTGGCTGAAGAACAGACGGTGCGCCTTGCCGAAGCCTTGACCGGCCCGCTTTCGGTCAAGGCGAAGCTGGCGGGCGATGCGGCGGGCTCCCCGGTGTTGTGGCCGGGTTCGCAGGTGCTGGCCGGAACGGTCCAGACCAGCGGCAGCTATTACACCCGTAGCATCCCGGCCACCGGTGCGGAAAAGGCCGTGCTGCTCTACAGCGCCTCCATCCCGTCCGGAGCCACGGTGACGCCGGAAATCCAGGTGGATTCCGGGGCCTGGGTAGCCATGACGGCGGAGGGTACGGTGCAGCAGGGTGACGGCTATGTGGAATACAAATTCACGCATGCGCTGTCGGCTGCGGATCTGATCAAGGTCCGGCTGACGCTTTCCGGCACCATAGCGGCCCGGCCCATGCTCTATGACATCCGCCTGATGGCGGTCGCATAAGGAGGTTGCACCATGATCGACAACAAGACGGAACACCTGGGCTTGTCGCTGCCCAACGAGCAAAACATGCTGGAGGACGATTGCCAGCGTATCATCACGTCCTTCAAGCAACTGGACAGCCACGCGAAAACAACGGACGAACGCCTGGACAGCGCGGAAGCAAGCGCGTCCTCGCTGGATTCGCGAGTGACCACGGCGGAAGGCGGCATCAGTTCCCTGGATAATAGAGCTTCTGCCCTGGAAACGGCCCAAAGCGCCACGGATGCCACGCTGCAAGGCCATGCCACGGCCCTGGCCGGGAAAGCGGATCAGACGGCCCTTGAGGCCGCAATCACTACCGAAGCCCAGGCCCGCGCGGCTGCTGTGAGCGGGGAAGCCACGGCCCGATCCGAGGCCATCGTGAACGAAGCCAGCGCGCGGCAAACGGCCTTTGCCAACCATGACGCCAGCCTTACGGCGCATGATGCCCTGGTGAAGCGCATCACGGTGGGCAGCCTCTCGCCTGTCATCGGTATCTGCTGCGTGGAAGACGGGGGCGGTGCCGGGGTGTGGTTCAACATCGACGCCGAAGGCCAGCCGGTCAGCCCGCCCAAGTCCTACTTTGATTACCACCCGACCTACAACGCCCTGCGCCGTGTGCTGGTGGACGGCCAGATGATGCAGGAACACCACAAGTTCTACTACAAGGCCTTTCAGATCGCCTCCGGGCCGTTCGCGGGCCGCCGTGGCCGCTGTATCAGCCCTACCCAGCTTGACGGCTTCAAGCCCTTCCCCAGCTTTATGAAGAACGGGCAAGAGGTCGCCACCTGGTATTGCGGCACCTTTGCCGGGACCAATGAAGGCGGATCTCCCGTCAAGATCGGCTCCCGTCCCGGCAAGGCCCCCATCGTGAACCAGAATTTCACGACTATGCGCCAGTATTGCCAGAACCGCAACGTGGGCGGCGTGGATGGCTTTGACATGTGGAACATCTACCAGGCGGCGGAAATCCAGCTTTTGGCGCTGATCGAGGCGGGCACGTCCGATACCCAGGCCTTTTACGGGCGCGGGCGTGTGGACACGTCTTCCGCCGCCAATGTGGACGCCACGGACGTGGCCACGGCCTCCTGGCGCGGCCATATCGGACTGTGGGGCAATGTCTGGCAGATGTGCGCCGGGCTGGAAGTCTCTTCGTCCGGCACGGTGAAGCTGTGGAAGAACGATGGCAGCAGGGAATTTGTGGACACGGGTTTCACCTGCCCGGCCTTTGACGGGAGCAACAATGCGTATATGACGGCGTTGAAGACGGGCAGCGGCAACGGTTACGACTTTGACGACATCTTCTTTCCGGCCACGACCTCCACCAATGCCGCTTTGGGGACCATCCCTGACGGTTTCTGGGGACGATCCGGCAGCGCCGGGAACGTGCTCTACCTCGGCGCTAATTGGGCTAATGGCGTTCGTGCGGGCCTTTTCGCCTGCCATCTGTCTCATCCCGCGTCCTACGCCGCTGCGAATATCGGTTGCCGCCTCGCAAAGATGTAATACAGTCAGTTGGTTACAGGAATACCGTGCCCGCCGAAGGCGGGCTATAAAAATTTTTCGGAGCGAGAAATGGACATTCTCATTTCTTATGACGACTTGACCATTCCGGTTGCGCTGGTCGCCGGGGACAATATGGCGCTGTACGCCGTCCCCACCGCATACAGCGAAGACGGCCTGTACTTGGCGCAATGGGGAACCGGAGAGCTGGAACCCCTGCCCGCGTGCGGAACATGGACGCCGCTCTTGCGTCTGCGTCTTGCCGACGGGGAAGACGGCGCGGACAGCCTTGTGGAAGACTTCAAAGCCGACGGAGTAAGCTATGCCCAGAACTGAAATCGGCCAGCATGAAATCAGCGGCCTTTCCGGAGCGGAACACGACAAGGCCGCTGCCCGCGCGGCCATTGACGCGGAAACCTCCGTCGCCATCCTGGAGGGATTCGACTACGAAATCGACCCCGGCACAGGAACGCCGGAGACGCTGCATTTCAGCTATGATGCCTTTGACCAGCAAAATTTCAGCGACACGGCCAACGCCTGCCTGATGCTCAAGGCCGGGGCGCATGGCCTGCCGGAATCCGTGACCTGGAACGCCTATCGGGCGGACGGAGAACTGGTGCGCCTGGTTCTGACGGCGGACGCCTTTCTTGCCCTGTACGCTGGCGGCGCACTGGCGCACAAGGCGGCCTGCATGGCGGAAGGCGGTACAAAAAAGGCCGCTCTGGAAACTGAGGGGGCGGCATGAAAACAGTTATCCGCAACGCCTGCCGCAGGCCCCGCCGCTGGGGAAAACAGGTTCTGGTGGCGCTCGATCAGCTTGTGAATGCCCTGTTCGGAGGCTGGGCCGATGAAACGCTTTCTTCCCGCTGCTGGCGCAAGCGTGACAAAACGGGCTGGAAACAGGCGCGTATGGCCCTGGACTTTGTAGCGGCTCTTCTGGGAGACGCGGATCATTGCAGGGCATCGTATGATTCCGAGCGGCTGCGTCTGCAATGCCCGCCGGAATTGCGCTCCCCGGACGCGCAAGCGGTATAATTTTAATAATCATCTACGTTAATATAACGTAGGTGATTAAGGTTTTTGTTCCCGCCCCCCGGTACTACGGGGAATATGGGAGCACCAAGAAAAAAATCGCCCGACGCGGGCACCGCAATACGGCATTTCCGGCATGAAGCGGGATTGTCCCAGGATGGGCTTGCCGACCGCATGGACGTAAGTCCATCCTATATTTCCATGCTGGAAAGCGGGAAACGATACCCGTCCATTGAAATGCTGATACGGATAGCTCTGGCGTTGAACATAAAGCCGGGCCTCATGCTCGACTACATAGCGGAACGCTATCTGCAAAGGAAGGAAAGCTAGTGGCGCTGCAAGACTTCACCCTGCTGGCCAAGCTGGAAGACTTCGACCTCTACACGCACAATGTCTGCCAGAAATTCCAGAAGTCGGAACGGCATGTGCTTTCCGCCAGCATACGCGGGAACGTGGAGGAAATCGTCTGTCTGGTGATTGAGGCCGCCAAGGTGCAGCTTGAAGAAAGGCGCAAAAAAAGACCTCCGGCAAAAACGCTGGAACTCCTCAAAAGAACGGATATACGTCTCGAATACCTGAAAATGCAGATACGCAAAGCGCATAAGCTGAAACAGACAGACGAAAAGACGTATGAAACATGGGCGGGTCTGGCCCGCGAACTGGGCGGCCTGTTGGGAGGCTGGATCAAAAAGGTGGAACCTTATGCCGATGTCTCCGCAACCAGTCGAACACAAAAACAGAATAGCCTTTTCTGATTTGGGGCGCAAGTCTGACCTCGGCGCTAATTGGGATAATGGCGTTCGTGCGGGCCTTTTCGCCTGCGACTTGATAGAGTCGCCAGCCAACGCTAATACGAATATCGGTTGCCGCCTCGCAACTCGCGCCCGAAGCCGTCTCTTCATAGAGAGCCGGACAGTGCGCGACTTGGGATTTGCGCTCCGCTCCGGGCAAAAGAACCGGAGAAACACGAACCGGGCCGGGGCGACCAGTAGCCTGCGGGCGAACGTGGCCCCGGCCCCACTTTTGGGATGCATGCCTGTACTCGGCGCGCAATGGAATGATGGCGTTCGTGCGGGCCTTTTCGCCTGCAATCTGAATAATCCCGCGTCCAACGCCAATACGAATATCGGTTGCCGCCTCGCAATTCGCGCCCGAAGCCGTCTCTTCACGGAGAGCCGGACAGCGCGCGACTTGGGGTTTGCATTCCGCTCCGGGCAAGAGAACCGGAGAAACACGAACCGGGCCGGGGCGGCCAGTAGCCTGCGGGCGAGCGCGGCCCCGGCCCCCATGTTTGGGGCGTAATCCTGACCTCGGCGCGGATTGGTCGGTTGGCGTTCGTGCGGGCCTTTTCGCCTGCAACCTGTATAATGCGGCGTCCAATGCGAGTACGAATATCGGTTGCCGCCTCGCAACTCGCGCCCGAAGCCGTCTCTTTATGGAGGGCCGGACAGCGCGCGACTTGGGGATTGCGTTCCGCTCCGGGCAAGAGAACCGGAGAAACACGAACCGGACCGGGGCGGCCAGTAGCCTGCGGGTGAGCGCGGCCCCGGCCCCTGGAAACAGCATGGCAAAACGGGCAAAACATATCTGGCCGGATATGGTGAGTTTCGGCAATCTTCTGGAGGCGTGGCGCAAGGTGCAGCTCGGCAAGCGGTATCGTCCGGCTGTCGTGCGTTTTCGCGCCGCGCAGGAAGACAACCTTCTCGATTTGCGGGATCGCCTGCAAAGCCATACCTGGGAACCTTCCCCCTGCCGCCGCTTCCGTATTCTTGAGGTCAAGCCGCGCACCATCGACGCGCCCACCATAGGCGACTGCGTGGTGCATCATGCGGCCATGAATCTGCTGGAACCGTGGTTCGAGCGGCGCTTTATCGCGGACTCCTACGCCTGCCGCAAGGGCAAGGGAACCCACGCCGCGAGCCTGCGGACGCGGGAGTTCATGCGCGCCGCCTCGGCGCAATGGGGCCGCCCCTATGTTTTGAAAGGGGACATTTCAAAGTATTTCAGCAGTATTGACCATGACCGGCTTTTGTCCATGCTGCCCCGCATTATCAGCGACCCGGACGTGCTGTGGCTCTTTGAACGGATTGTCCGGCACAACGGGTACGAAGAAAAGGGACTTCCCCTGGGCTGCCTGACAAGCCAGTGGCTGGCGAACCTGTATCTTGACGCCCTGGACCATTACGTCAAGGATGATATGGGCGTGAGATATTATGTCCGCTATATGGATGATTTCGTCATCATCGGGCCGTCAAAGGCGTGGTGCTGGGCAACGCTCGAATCCATCAGGAACTTTGTGGAAATCAGCCTGTTGCTGCGTCTGAACCCCAAAACGGGCGTCTGGCCCATAAGTCGCGGCATCGACTTTGTTGGCTACCGGCACTGGACGGATCACGTCCTGCCGCGCAAGCGCACGGTCAAGCGGGCAAGAACGGCGTTCAGGAGCTTTCCGGGCCTGTACCGGGCCGGGAAAATAGACCTGGACTACATCCGCTCCCGCGTGGTGAGCTTTACGGGCTATATGGCGCACTGCGACGGGCACACCACGCTGGAACACATCCTGGCGCGGCTGGTGCTGACGCCGGGAGCGCGGCGCTCCCCTTGAAAAACACAGGAAATTTTCTTCGCATGGAACGCGCTGTTTCCGGGCGTTGCGCGGGATTTTCCGGCATAGTGAGGGCTGACAGAGGCGGGGGCGAAGGCCGCCCCCACCGGCGGGCTTGAGGCAAGCCCACCACGGCCCCACATGAGGATTAGGCCCCTCATGCAGAGTATCCGCCTGTCTGTGCTTGTCCGCGTGGGACAAGGCATGGTCTAGCACGGCGGAACGCATGGGGCAACCGCTGGAAACGCTGAAAATGAAGGAAAAGAAGGAAATCCGCTGTGGCCATTGCAACAAGCTGCTGGGCAAAGGAACCGCCCGCGATCTGGAAATCAAGTGCCCCCGCTGCGGCACGCTGAATCATGTGAGGGACATAATCCCCTGCTCCGAGCCGCGCGACGGCCTGAACGGAGCGAATCATGCTGATCCCGAAGAAAAAATCGGCAACTGAAACCATCATCACGGTGGGCCCCTACCGCATCCCGGTAAAGCTCGACGCCTTCAAGGAATGGGAAGTCGCGCTCATGGCCGAAGCGGGCTTCACCGACAAGGAAATCAAGGCGGAAATCCTGCGGAGGCTGGGCTATGCCAAAAATTGAGCTTCTGCCTGTTTCCGCCCTGCGGCCCGCCCTCTACAATCCCCGCGAGGCCGACGCCGAACGCCTGGAACTGGTACGGCTCTCCCTGCGCAAGCTGGGCTTTCTGCTGCCGCTGGTGGCCACCCCGGACGGGGAAATCCTCTCCGGCCACCAGCGGCACGCCGTGGCCGTGGACATGGGGGTCGCCCGCGTGCCCGTGCTGCGCGTGGACGTGCCGGAAGAACGGCGGCGCGGCATCAATATCCTGTTCAACCGGGCCACCAACGACATAACCGTGCAGGATACCGAACGGGACATGGGCGCGGCCCTGCGCGGGGCGGATGTTCATTCCTTGGCTGCGAAACTGCCGGACATTGCCCCGGACAGCCCGGCGTTCTTTCCGTGTATGAATGCTGAAACGCGGGACGTCCTGCCCCTTGCCCGGCATAATGTCCGCCGCTTCGTGCGTCATGCCGCCAACGTGGGCCGGATGCTGGCGCGACTCGGCGTCCGTCTGCCCATCGTGGCCACGCCGGACGGCACGGTCATCAACGGCGTGGGCCGTCTTGAAGCCGCCGCCCGCAAGGGCAGGAAGGAAATAGCCGTGGTCACGCTGGATGAAGGCCGGGCGGAACTGGCCCGCGCCATGCTGAACCTCCTGTCTATGGACTTCAAGTTTACCGGCGACAGCGCGGATTTTTTGCGCTACGGCGCATTCCGGCGGGACTGGCTGCGCCGCACCTATCTGGGAACGGCCTTCGTCCTGCCTGTGTACCGGCACAAGCGGCTTTCCGACGTGCGTCTGGACGAAAAATTCATGGCGAAATGGACGGCGGCCTGCGGGGAAAGCGTGCTGGATTTTGGTTCCGGCCAGGGCGACGAGGCCCGGATGCTTCGGGACGCCGGCATCCGTGTGACCACGTTTGAGCCGTATCCCGCCGAGAACAACGCGGTGAGCCGGGAACGGGGCCGGGCTTCCGCCCTTGGCTTCCTGTCCGCCGTGCGGTCAGGCGTGCCGTTCAGCGCCATTTTCGTTTCCAGCGTTCTGAACAGCGTGCCCTTCCCGGAGGACAGGGAACACGTCCTGCGCATCGTGGCGGCCCTGTGCGGCCCGGAAACGCTGGTCTGCGCGGCGGCGCGCGGGACAAAAAGCAGCGCGTGGGGCTGGTTTGCCGGGGGCGAGGCCATGAGCGAACGCGCGTCAAGGGCCTGCAATTTCCCGCTGGGCATGGAGCCGGGCGTGGTGCTGGGAGACCTTGCCGTCAGCCCGAAGGTACAGAAGTTCTTCGAGCTTGAAGAATGGAGAGCATTGTGGAGCAGACATTTCGGCACCGTGGATGTGGGCAATTCCGACGGCATGGTGACGGCCCGCTGCCGCAAGCCGTTGTTCCTGCATCCGCGCGAGCTGGCCGATTCCCTGCGTTTCGAGTTCAATCTGCCATACCCGGACGGGCAACGCATGGGGTTTGTCCGGCAAGCCCTGCAAGCCTTTTCCATGCGGCTGGGGATGGATCTGGAGGGCGTATGAGTCAGGGCCAAGACTGGACTTTCCACGGTTTCGCCGGAGAGTTTGACGGGCATGTCCGGGAGCAACTGCCCTGGTATGAGCTGGCCAGCGCTGCGATGGGGCTGATTGCCCGCCAGTACATTCCCAAAAATGGCAAGGTCTATGATCTGGGGGCATCCACGGGCAATGTGGGGCGCGTGCTGGCGCACACGCTTGAGGCGCGCGGTGCGCGGCTGACGGCCCTGGATGAATGCCCGGATATGGTGGAGGCCTACAATGCGCCAGGGCGGGCGCTGCGGGCTGATATAACCCGCTTCGATTACAAGCCTTTCGACGTGGCCGTGGCCTTCCTGGTATTCATGTTCCTGGCTGTGCCCGCCCGCAGAAAGCTGCTGGCCCGTCTGCGGCAGCAGCTACGCCCCGGCGGGGCCATCATTGTCTTTGACAAGCTGGTGCCGCCCGGCGGCTATCCCGCCACGGTTCTGGCAAGGCTGACCTGGGCTTCCAAACTGGATCAGGGGGCGGAGCCCGGAGCCGTGGTCAGGAAGGAGCTCTCCCTGTCAGGGATTCAGCGCCCGCTTTACCCTGGGGAACTGGGAGAGGACGCCGTGGAGGTTTTCAGATTTGGGGACTTCGCGGGCTGGATTATTGAGGGCTGAAAAATGGGCGTGGTTTCGTGTCTGTTTTGACACACAGCCCGCACTCCTAAAATCTTAATTCAAAAAACGTGCCAGAGTAGAAAAATGCTCTGGCACGTTCTCTTTTATTGTGCGGGAAATTCTCTTTTATCGTGCGACCTCACATGGACATACTGGTGCTTGGGGAGAGGAAGGGCGTTCGAGGGGAGAGGCCCCTTTTTGCCGCAAGATGCGACCGAATGGCGGCCGCAAGGCCGTGCCCGTTGCGACGCAGGAAGTTACGGGCATCGACAGCAGGGATGCGACCGGATGGCGGCCGCAAGGCCGTGCCCGTTGCGACGCAGGAAGTTACGGGCATCGACCGCAGAGCGAAAGGGGATCTCCTCTCGATCTAAAAGCAATGGCGGCCTACACCGCCCAGCAGGCAACGCTGTGGCCGTTCTCGCACCGGGCCACAGGGGCGCTTTCAAAGCAGCGCGGCAAGGCTTCGTCGCAGCGCGGGGCAAAGGGGCAGCCTTCAGGCATGTTGTCCAGGCTGGGGACGCTGCCGGTGATGGCGGGCAGGCGCTGCATGCCCATGGCCGCACGTCCCGGTGCGGAGCGCATGAGCCCGCGCGTATACGGATGCAGGGGATTGCGGAACAGCTCGGCCGTGGGAGCGTGTTCCACCAGATGCCCCGCGTACATGACGCCCACGTTGTCGGCGATACGGGCCACCACGCCCAGGTCGTGGGTGATGAAGAGCACGGCCATGCCGCGCTTGCGGCTCTGTTCCGTGATGAGGCTGAGTATCTGCCCCTGGATGGTGGCGTCGAGGGCCGTGGTGGGCTCGTCCGCCAGCAGCAGATCGGGCTTGCAGGCCAGGGCCATGGCGATCATCACGCGCTGGCGCATGCCGCCGGAAAGCTGATGGGGATAATCGTCATAGCGGCTCTCCGCCGCCGGGATGCCCACCTCGGAGAACAGGCGGATGACCTCCTGCCGCGCCTCGCTGCGGGACAGGCCCAGATGCAGGCGCAGGGGCTCCGCGGTCTGCATGCCTACCTTCAGCACCGGATTGAGCGAGGTCATGGGCTCCTGGAAGATCATGGCGATATGGCGGCCCCGCAGGGCGCGCATCTCTTCCGGGGGCATGGTGCGCAGGTCACGGCCGCGGAACAGGATACGGCCGCTGATATGGGCATTTTCGGGCAGCAGATGCAGGATGGCGCGGGCCGTGAGGCTTTTGCCGCAACCGGATTCGCCCACCAGGCAGGTGATGCCCGCCGGGGGCAGGCTGAGGCTGACGGCGTGGACGGCGGGCAGGATGCCGTCGTCCGTGCTGAAACTGACGGAAAGCTGTTCCAGAGTGAGGGTATCGTCCAGGTTCATGGGCGGAGTGTTCCCCGGCTGTTGGGTTGGGCGGCCGGTCCCCGGCAGGGCCCCGGCACGGCGGGTTTGAAAAAGGGAAGGAGTCTTTCCTTGCGGAAACGGCTCCTTCCCCCGGATGTCGTCGAGGTGACGGCGGATCAGCGTTTGACGCGCGCCTCGCGGTACTGGATGTAGGCCTCGCGCACGGCGATGTACGGGTCCACGGCGATGCCGCTCAGGCTCTCGTAGGTGGGCAGCAGGTCGTCCAGGGCATTGAAGCGCAGGTAGAGCTCGGAAGCCGTGGCCAGCTCCCAGGGATGGACGAAGAAGAAGACATCGGTGGCGCAGTCGCCCACAAAGCCGATGCTTTCACGCACGGAGCTGGGGCCCAGGAAGGGCCAGACGATGTAGAAACCGTGCCCGATGCCCCAGCGGCCCAGGGTCTGTCCGAAATCCTCACCGCCGGGATCGATGTCCACCAGGATCTTCTTGGTGCTGGCCACATCGGCAAAGCCGCCCAGGCCCACGGTGGTGTTCATGCAGAAGCGCCCGAATTCCACAAAGGCTTCCTTGACGCGGAACTGCAGCAGGCTGTTGATCATGCGCTTGGGCATGAGGATGTTGGCATAGAAGTTTTTGACGCCGCCCCGGATGGGCTGGGGGACGACGGTCTCGTAGAAGTTGTAGACCGGCTTGGCGACATGCAGGAAGAAGATGTCGTTGAAGGCGAACCAGAAGCGATTCCAGGGCTCCAGCGGGTCGGCGATGCTGGTCAGGGGCTCGCTGTCGTAATCATCCAGGGAATCCCCGTCAGCCAGCTGCTCATGGGCATAGGGATGCACGGAGATGGCCCCGGCCGGCATGGTGGGGCTGCTGCTGTCGTACAGGCTCGACGGCGCGTGTTCCGTGGCCGGGGCGGCCGGAGCGGCACCGGCGGGCGCGGCGCACAGGAGCGTCAGCAGCAGGAGCGGGACAAGGATATGGGGACGCATGCTGTCTCCGTCTGGCGGCTATTTGCCGACCGGCTGCTTGCGCACTTCTTCGGCCTTGGCCTTGACGCGGGCGATGAGCTCGTCAGGGGTGCCGCTGGTCAGGATGTCCTGGAACTGGGTGCGGTAGTTTTTGACCAGGCTCAGGTTCTCCACGATGATGTCATAGACGCGCCAGCTGTTGTCCTTGGCCATCATGCGGTAGGCCACGGGCACGCGGGTGCCGTCCTTCATGGTGATCTCGGTGCGGACTTCCACACGGGTCTTGGCGGCATTGGCGATCTCGCCGGTATAGGCCACCTGCTCGCCGTTATAGCCGTCCACCTTGTTCAGGTAGGTGGTCAGCAGCAGGTCGGCAAAGGCGTTGCTGAAGCTTTTTTTCTGGGCGGCGGAAAATTCCTTCCAGCGGGGGCCCACCGTACGGGACGAGAATTCGCCGAAATCGAAGATATGGTAGACCTCGTCCTCGATCTGGCGGCGCAGGGGCGGCCGGGTGGCGGGGTTCACGTAGTCGGGGTTCTTGATGCAGTCCAGTACGCGGCTGATGGAGACCTCCAGGGCTTTGCGGGCCGGAGAAGCTTCGGCCGCGTCGGCGGCGGGGGCAAAGCCGGGCAGGGACAGGCAGAGGGTGAGGGCGGCAGCGGCCAGCAGGCCGAGCACCGTGCGACGGTTGTTCATATTACACACCTCCCAGGGCGTATTTGCTGATAAGGGATTCGATGTCTACGGCGGATTCCGTTTCTTCCAGGGTGTCCCCGGAAGCCAGGATGTCTTCGGAGCCGCCGGCAGTCAGGTTGACGTACTTGTCACCGATAAGACCGCTGGTCTTGACCGAGGCGATGGTATCGGCGGGCAGCTGCAGGTCCTTGTCCAGGATCAGGACCACGCGGGCCTGACGCCGGGAAAGGTCGTCATCCAGCTTGATGGAGGCCACACGGCCCACGGGCACACCGGCCATCTCCACGTCGGCGCCCACGCGCAGACCGGAAACGGAGTTGAAGTTGGCCACAAGCTCAAAGCCCTTGCTGTCGAAGACCTCCATCTTGCCGAGCTTGATGGTCAGATAGGCCACACAGACAAGGCCCAGCAGGACGAAGATGCCGACAGCGGTCTGGCGGAAAGAATTCATGGCAATTTCCTTGTGCGGCAATGCCGCGCTATGGTTATACGCCCGGCAGGGGCAATCTTCAAGGTGCGTCCGCAACGATATGCGGCAACATTCGTTGGCGGCTCGCCGGGTATCAGACGATGGATGCGGCGGCACGACCCCGCAGCGCAGCACAGGGCAGAGGGCCGCCGGCCCCGCCTAGGTCCTGAACCATTTGTCCAGGGCGGCGCTCACGCGCGGGTCGGCAGGGGCGTCGGCCAGGCTTTCCTCATCGCCGCCTTCACGGCGCAGGAACTGGAGCAGGTACGGGTCCCGGCTGGCCTCCAGCTCCGGCAACGTACCGGAAAAGATGGCCCGGCCCTCGCGCAGCACCAGCACATGGTCGGCGATGCAGCGCAGGCTGGCCAGGTCGTGGCTGACCACCACGATGGTCATTTCCGGGTACTGGCGGTGCATGGCCTGCAACAGGGCATCCATGCGCGCGGCCGTGATGGGGTCCAGGCCGGAGGTCGGCTCGTCACACAGCAGGATGCGCGGCTCGGCGATGAGGGCCCGGGCAAGGCCCGCCCGTTTGCGCATGCCGCCCGAAAGCTGGTTGGGGAAATAGTCGGCAAAGTCTTCCAGCCCCACCATGCGCAGGACGCGCAGCCCGGCTTCGCGCAGGACGTCCTTGGGCAGGCGCAGATGCTCGCTGAGGGGCAGGCAGACGTTCTGCACCAGGGTCAGGGCGCCCAGCAGGGCGCCGTCCTGGAAAAGCACGCCCATGCGGCGGCGGATGCGCCGGGCCTCGGCATGGGGCAGGCTGAACAGGTCCTGGCCGCCGATGCGCAGGTTGCCGCTGATGGGCCGCGAAAGGCCGATGATGTGGCGCAGCAGGGTGGACTTGCCGCAGCCGGAGCCCCCCAGGATGACGGAGACCTTGCCGCCGGGCAGGGTGGCGTTGATGTCATGCAGCACGGCGTGATCGCCGTAGCCTACGGAAAGGGAAGAAAAAGAGATGTCCCAGGCGTTCATGGTCACCTACAGCAGGAAGGAGGTCAGCACATAGTCGGCCACCAGGATGAGCACGCAGGAGATGACCACGGCCGAGGTGGTGGCGTTGCCCACGGCTTCGGGGCCCACACTGTCACGCCGCATGTGGGTGGTGTAGCCCTGATGGCAGCAGACCGTGGCCACCAGCAGGCCGAAGACCAGGGATTTGATGAAGCCCCCGGCCACGTCGTTCATGGTCACGGAACTGGCGATGCGGTACAGGTAGGCGCCTTCGTTGATGTGCAGCATGAGCACGCCGGTGAGGTAACCGCCGATGATGCCGATGGCGTCGAAGATGGCCGTGAGCAGGGGGAAGGCCAGCAGCGAGGCCACCAGCCGGGGGCTGACCAGATAGGCCATGGAGTTGATGTCCATGACGTCCAGGGCGTCGATCTGGTCGGAGATGCGCATGACGCCGATCTCGGCCGCCATGGAGGAACCGGCGCGTCCGGCCAGCATGATGGCCGTGAGCACGGGGCCCAGTTCGCGGATGAGGCTCAGCGAGACGGCCGAGCCCAGCATGCCCACGGAACCGAACTGGACGAGGGTATAGTAACCCTGCAGGCCCAGCACCATGCCGCAGAAGATGCCGATGAGCAGGATGACGAACAGGGATTTGTAACCGATGACGTACAGCTGCTGGATGGTGCGGGGAACGATGCGGGGACTGGTGAAGATATGGCGCAGGCCGTCGAGCATGAAAAGGGTCACGGCGCCCAGACTGTCCAGCATGCGCAGCACAGCGGCGCCCAGCCGGTTGCAGAACGTCAGGATGCTGCTCATAAAGGGTAACACGCCTCACTAGCGGGGGCGGGGTTTGCCGCCTACCCGTTTTTTGGATTTTTGCAGGGGAGAGCCGAGCCGCATGCGTTGCAGCTCTTCTTTGAGGTTGGCGGCATCCAGATCCGTGCCGCGCATATGGACCATGACCAGGGTCAGCTTGCCGCTTTTCTGGCCGCGTGTGCGCAGGCCCTGGCCTTCCAGGCGCTGGCGCAGGCGGTCGGCGTCGTCCACATTGCGGAAGGCCGCCACCTGGAACACGAAATCATACAGGGGCGCGCCGTTCGTCGCCGCCTGGGGCTTGGCCGGGGCCGCCGTTTTTTCGGAAGCGGGCTGGGCCGCGCCCTTGGGGGCATTGCCCCAGGCCGTCAGTCCGTTGTCCGAAGGCTTGTTGAAAGGATACGGGCTCTTGGCGGCAGGGGCCGCGGCCGGTGCGGCGGATGCGTTGGCAGCGGCAGCGGGGGCCGCAGCGGTATCCCCGTCGGGAGCGGCAGGGGCGCCGCCCACGGGCTGCCGGCTCAGGTCGGCCAGTTTGTCGCGCAGGCCCGCGTCTTCGGAACCGGCCATGGCCTTGTCCATCTCGGCCAGGGTCTCCCTGTCGGGACGGCCGATGCCGGTCAGCTCCCGCATCTCTTCGCCGGGGTTCTGGCCGTGGCCCACCATATAGCCCATGAAGAAGGCCCAGCCTATGCAGGCCAGCATGACGATGCAGACGGCCCCCGCGGCCAGGGGCGGCAGCGTGAAGCTGAAACCGCCCTTGGGCACAGCGGGAGCGATACGCTGGCGGATCTTTCGCAAAGGCTGGGCCATAGGATCTACATGGCCTCGGGAGCGCTGACGCCCAGCAGGTCAAGGCCGTTGCGAAGCACCTGGCTCACGGCGCGCAGCAGGGCCAGACGCGAGAGGGTGCGGGCCGTATCGTCGGCCAGCAGCACCTGATGCTTGGCGTAGTAGCTGTGCAGCATGCCGGCCAGATCCATCAGATAGTGGCTGACGTGATGCACGGCCAGGGCCTGGGCAGCGGTGGCCACCATGTCCTCGAAACCGGCCATCTTGCGCAGCAGGGCCATGTCTTCGGGGGTGTCCAGGGCCGCCAGCAGTTCGTCCGTGGCAGCGGCGGGCAGGGTGATGCCGCGTTCCTCGGCACGGCGCAGCACGGCGCAGATGCGGGCGTGGGCGTACTGCACATAGTACACCGGGTTGTCCAGGCTGCGCTGCTTGGCCAGCTCCAGGTCGAAGTCCAGGCTGGTGTCGCTCTTGCGCGAAAGGAACATGAAGCGGGCCGCGTCGGCGCCCACTTCCTTGACCACGTCGGCCAGGGTCTCGAAGGTGCCGGCGCGGGTGGACATGCTCACGGGCTTGCCGCCCTGGAGCAGGTTCACCAGCTGGATGAGCACCACGTCGAAGCTTTCGCGGGGCTTGCCCATGGCGGTGATGGCCGCGCGCATGCGGGGCACGTAGCCGTGGTGGTCGGCGCCCCAGATGTCGATGAGCCAGTCGTAGCCGCGCTGGAACTTGTTGTGGTGGTAGGCGATGTCCGAGGCGAAATAGGTCAGGCTGCCGTCGGACTTGCGCAGCACGCGGTCCTTGTCGTCGCCCAGGGCCTGGGTGGCGAACCAGAAGGCGCCGTCCTTGTCGAAGGTGTGCCCGGCTTCGGTCAGGGCGTCGAAGGCGGCCTTGACGGCGCCGCTCTCCACCAGGGTCTTTTCCGAGAACCAGTGCTGGTGCTCCACGCGGAAGTCGGCCAGGTCGGCCTTGATGCCGTCCAGGATCTCGTTCATGGCGCGTTCGTAGCAGCGGTCCTGACCGGCCTGGTCTTCCATGTCGGGCAGGCTGGGATCTTCGGCCAGCATCTCGCGGGCGATGTCGATGATGTAGCTGCCGCGGTAGTAGTCTTCAGGCCATTCCACGGGACGACCGGCCAGTTCCTTCACGCGCAGCCACACGGAAAGGCCCAGGATGCGCATCTGGCGACCGGCGTCGTTGATGTAGTACTCGGTCTCCACGTCGAAACCGGCCTTGCGCAGCAGGCGGGCCAGGCTGTCGCCCACGGCGGCGCCGCGGCCGTGGCCCACATGCAGGGGGCCGGTGGGGTTGGCGGAAACGTATTCCACCAGGGTCTTGCGGCCCTGGCCCACGCTGCTCTGGCCGTAGGCGGCACCGGCGGCTTCCACTTCACACACGGTCTTGCGCCAGAAGTGCTGGCTGAAGGTCACGTTGCAGAAACCGGGGCCGGCCACTTCCACCTTTTCGATGTCGGCGCAGCGCTGGGGCAGTTTTTCCACGAAGATCTGGGCCAGTTCGCGGGGATTCTTGTGGGCCTCGCGGGCCAGCAGCATGGCGATGTTGGCGGCCAGGTCGCCGTGTTTGGGGTCGCGGGGCGGTTCGATGACCGCTTTGGCGGGCCAGTTGAGGCCCATCTCTTCCACAATGCCCATGAGGGCAGAGCGCAAAACGTCAGTAGCGCGCATGTATTTTATCTCCTGAGGCGGGGCTCGCGCCTACGCCGAAAAATTTTCCACGCTTTCGAGGCTGTTGACCAGTTCCACCCGCAGTTCCTGGCGGGCGGCCTCGTCCAGATGATTGAGACAGGCGGGCACCATCTTGCCCAGCACGGCCTTGGGACCCACTTCGACCCAGCGGCGCACGCCGTCGGCGTACTGGTTGCGCACGGTCTCGATCCAGAGCACGGACGAGGTCATCTGCTTGAGCAGGCTTTCCTTGGCGCTTTCGCCGTCGGTGACGGCGCGGCCGTGCAGGTTGCAGTAGACCGGGAACTGCGGCTTGCGCCACACGGCCTTGCGCAGCAGGGGCTCCAGCTCGCGGGAGGCCTTTTCCATCATGGGGCTGTGGAAGGCGCCGCTCACCTTGAGCTCGATGGCGCGGCCGCGGTGCTCCTTGGCCTTTTGACAGGCCAGGGCCACGGCATCGCGGTGACCGCTGACCACGAACTGGGCCGGGGTGTTGTAATTGGCCACGATGAGCAGGGCGTCGGCTTCCACGGCGGCCTCGCGGGCCAGGGCCTCCACGTCTTCCTGCTTCATCTTGAGGATGGCGGCCATGCTGCCGGTGCCGTCGGGATCGGCCTCGGCCATGAGGCGGCCGCGCAGGGAGACGATCTGCAGCACGGTCTCGGGATCCAGCACCTCGGCGGCGGCCAGGGCGCTGAATTCGCCCAGGCTGTGACCGGCGGCGGCACAGGGGCGCACCTTGCCCGCCAGCTCACGCCAGAGGTTGATGTTGACCACGGTCAGCGCGGGCTGCAGGGCGCGGGTGTCGCTCATGGCGGCAGCATCGCCTTCCCAGTAGATCTCGCGCAGCGGCAGGCCGCTGATGGCTTCGGCGCGCTTCCAGAGCGTCATGGCTTCGGGACGGGCTTCGGCCAGCTCCCGGCCCATGCCCGCTTCCTGCGAGCCCTGGCCGGGAAAAAGCAATGCACACGATGTCATTTTCATAGCTCCAAAAATGGATTGGCAAGCGGTATAAAGTCGTCTTTTTACGACAGAGCGCCAGAGCTTGCAAGTCCCGCCGCCAGAGGCTACACAAGGCCCATGAAGCCCAACGCGAAACACGACGACATCTCCCTGTCCGCCCTGGCGCGATGCGCCCGGGAGGCGGGCGTGACGGTGCCCGAGGCGGCCCTGCCCGGGCTGGCGGAATATCTGCAGCTGCTCTGCCGCTGGAACAAGGCCATGAACCTGGTGGGCGCGCATCACTGGCGCGACGCCATGCAGCGCCTGGTGGCCGACAGCTTCCATCTGGCGACCTTCCTCGACGGCCTGCCCCTGCCCGAAGATCCCCTGTGCTGGGATCTGGGCTCCGGTGCGGGCCTGCCCGCCATCCCCCTGCGCATGGCCTGGCAGCGCGGCACCTGCTGGCTGGTGGAGGCCCGGGAGAAACGGGCGCTGTTCCTTTCCACGGTGCTGGCCCGCGTGCCCCTGCCGGGGACCCATGTTTTCCGGGGCAGGGTGGAGCACTTTTTCCCCAAGCAGGCCCGCAAGGCCGACTGCATCACCAGCCGGGCCTTCATGCCTTGGCCGCAGCTGCTGGAGCTGGTGGCCCCGCATCTGGCCGATGACGGCATCGTGGTGATCCTGGCCCGCGAGGAGCCGCCCGCCGCCGGGGACATCGACGGCTGGGAGCTGGTGGGGTCCTTCGCCTACACGGCCGACAACGTGCACCGCTGGTTCTGGGCCCTGCGCCGGAGAGCCGAAGGATAGTTTTTGAGGGGAGGGGCTGCCCACGCGGGAGGGCCCCAGGCTTTTCGCCTTTTCCCCGCACGTTTCTTCGTATCCCCGGGATGCGTCCCTTCTTCTGCCTGAAAACTCTCTGCCACAAAGGAGAGCACGCATGACGGACAAACCGGTCTCCGTCTATTTTACCGCTGAGAACCGCACCTTCTGGCTGCACGGCCTGTTCTGGGGCCTGGTGACCCTGGGCCTGGCCTTTGCCCTGCGCATGCTGGAATGGCCCTGCTGGCAGAACCCGGAGTACCGTCTGGGCTCGGAATGGCTGCTGGCCACGCACGATGCCTACCACTGGGTGGCCGGTGCCGAAGGTTTCGGCCATGCGGTGGGGCACCCCATGGCCGTCATGCTGCGCGGCATGGCCGATCTGCTGGGGACCTATCCCGCGGCGGTGGCCTTCTGGTTCCCGGCGCTGCTCTCCTGCTTCGTGGCCGTCATCGTCTACGCCTGGGTCTGGGCCCTGGGCAGCATGGAAGCCGGTGTGGCGGCGGGCCTGCTGACCAGCCTTGCGCCGGGTTTCCTGGCCCGCACGCTGCTGGGCTACTATGACACGGACCTGGTGACCCTGTTCTTCCCCCTGCTCATGACCCTGGCGCCTGCCTGCTGGGCCATGCGCTACATGCTCCTGCCCCAGCTGATCCTGAAAAAGCTCATCGTCGGTTCCGGCCTGGCCGCGGCCAGACGCCTTTGGGGCAGCTCGCTGGCCGAGCAGGACCTGCGCCTGGGCAACCCCCTGCGCTGGCAGTGGGTGGTGCTGCTGGGCGTTTCCGGCGTCATCTCCTGGTGGACGCAGGAATGGCACTCGGTCTTCCCCTATCTGACCCGCTACAATGTCTGTCTGCTGGCCTTCATGAGCCTGGTCATGGCGCCGCGCGGCCGCCGCAACCTTCTGCTGCTGGGCTCGCTGGCCTACGCCCTGCCCACGCTGGGCGGCCCCCTGTTCTTCGGCTTCAGCGCCCTGCTCATGACCGCGGGCTGGACGCGTGCCCGTCAGATGTACCGTTTGCGCCAGTGGCTGTGTCGCCCCTGGGTCCTCATCCTCCTCTGGCTGGGGGTGGGCTCCCTCTTCCTGTCGGGCGAACTGTTGCAGACCATCACCCACCAGCTTTCCCTGTACATGAAGAAGGCCGAGGTCTCGGGCGGCAGCGGGGCGCTGGCCCTCATCTATCCGCCTGCGGGACAGGCCCTTACCGAAGTGCAGGACCTTGGCCTGCTGGCCGTGCTGGCCTATTTCCATCCCTGGCACGAGGCCGCGGCCCTGGGCCTGCTGGGCTTTGTGTGGGTGATCTTCCGCCGTCCCGGCGCGCTCTTCCTGCTGCCGCTGGCGGCGCTGGGCCTGCTCAGCACCAAGATGGGCGGCCGCATGGTCATGTTCGGCGCGCCCATCGTGGCCGTGGGCCTGACCCTGCCCCTGTACTGGATGCTCCAGCGTCTGCTGCGCAAGCTGCGCCCCAACGTGACGGGCATCCTGACCTCCGCGCTGCTGCTGGCGCTGCTGGTGGCCCCCTTCGTGAACATCATCCCGGCCATGTCGCAGGGCCCCATGATCAACCGCCGCCATGCCGAGATGCTCAGCCGGGCCCAGACCGTGGTGCCCAAGGATGCCACGCTCTGGCTGTGGTGGGACTGGGGCTACGCGGCCCATCATTTTGCCCACCGCCTCACCATCGCGGACGGTGCCCGCAATGCCGGAGCGCCGCTCTATCTTTCGGCGGCGGTGCTGGGTACGGACAATCCCCGTTTCGCCCGTCAGCTCATCCGCTATACCAGCCAGTTCGCCAAAGGGCGCGACCCCTTCGACGAGGAGGTGGCCAGCGAGGTCTTTGCCGGACTGGACGCCCAGCAGGCCCAGGACCTCATGGACAAGCTGCGCTCGCCGGAAACGGCGCTGGTGGAAGGCGAAGGGCGGCAGTTCGTGACGGTCAGCTTCGAGATGCTGCGTCTCGGTTTCTGGATCAGCAATTTCGGCAACTGGGATTTCGTGACCCGGCAGGGAGAGGGCGCGGCCCTGTCCATCCTGCCGCAGGCCGTGGCCTACAATCTGGACAAGGGCGAGGTCCTGCTGGATGACAGCGCCACGCCCATCCGTCCGGCGTCCATCAGCGTGTTCGAGGAGACGGGCGTCACCCGCCGGGACTACATCCAGCAGTGGTTCGACAGCCATCCGCGGGCCACGGCGGCCCAGCGGCAGGAATTCCTTTCCGGACGCCGCAACGTGCACTTCTTCTTCAACCGCATCACGGACGAGAAGCTGGCCATGGATGCCAACCTCTACAATTCGCTCATGGTGCGCCTGCTGGTGGGCAATCCGCAGGATCCGGCCATCTCGCCCTATTTCAAGCTGGTCTACGACAACGTGTTCTGCCGTATCTACGAAGTGCTGTAGGGAAGGGCGGACGTTGAGGGATTCTTGAGGAGAGGGCAGACCTCTCCTCAAATCTCTTGGCCTTCCCCAGCGTGTTTTGTCTGGAAAAGAGGAAGCGGATGCCGGGGGAGCCCCGGTCGCGGGGATGCTTTTTGCCGGACGAAGCCGTCCCTTTTGGCATGGGCGTGTGACCAAAGACAGTCTGCAGGGCCGTGTCCGTCGCGATGGAGAGCGCCGGGGCATGGACGGCAGAGGGGCGAGCGGAGGCGGCTCGCGGCAAGGCTCCTCTGGAGATGAAGCGCATGGTGGGGAGGGGCGCTCCTCCCCGGCGGATTTTTCAGACAAGCGCCCGCAGGCCGCATCAATGATGGTAGGGCACCTTGCGGATGATGCACTCCGCGCGGTAGAGCTGCTCCAGCAGGAGCACGCGGGCCAGCTCATGGGGGAAGGTCATGCTGCTGAGGCTGACGAGCTTCCAGGCGCGCTGGCGCACGGCCTCATCCAGACCGTAGGCGCCGCCGATGATGAAGCAGGCGCGGCCCATGGCGTTGTTGTCGATCTTTTGCAGCAGCTGGGCCAGCTGGGGCGAGGTCATGGTGATGCCGCGCTCGTCCAGCACCAGGGGCACGTCCTGCGGGCCCAGGGCCTCCAGCAGGCGGCGGCCTTCCAGCTCGTTGCGCTGGGCCTGGGGCAGGGCGGGGTCCCCGTCCCGGACTTCCACACATTCCAGACGCCGCCAGCGGTTGATGCGCTGGCTGTAGTGGGCGGCGGCGTCTTTCCAGAACGGTACTTTCAGTTTGCCCACACTGAGCAGGCGCAAGGGTTTCCCTGTCATGATTCCTCGATCGTTGTGTCAGATATCCACGGCGGAAGACGCCGCCCGCAGACTGCGTGATGGCGGCGTGCTGGCCTTTCCCACAGAGACGTTCTACGGCCTGGGCTGCTGTGCCGACCAGGCCGTGGCCGTGGCGCGAGTGTATCAGGCCAAGCGCAGGCCCGTCCATATGCCTCTGCCCCTGCTGGCGGGCAGCCTTGACCTGCTGCGCCCCTATGTGACGCTGGAGCAGGCCCCCGAAGCGCTGCTGACGGCCTTTTGGCCCGGCCCGTTGACCGTGGTGCTGACCGCCCGGCTGACGCCGCTGGAAGGACGTCGGCCCCTGGCGCCGCAGCTGGTGAACCCCAAGGGCAAGGCTGCCGTGCGCCTGACGCCCCATCCGCTGGCGGCGCAGCTTTCCCGTCTGGCCGGGGCGCCCCTGACGGCCAGCAGCGCCAACATCAGCGGCCAGGCGGCCGCCCGTGTGCCTGACGAGCTGGACGAACGCCTGCTGGCGGCCCTGACCGGGCCCGACGACGGCGTGGTGGTCAGCGGCCCGGCCCCGGCAGGCGGCGTGCCGTCCACCATCGTGGAGCCGCTGGCCGGTACGGACCTGCGCGTGCTGCGTCTGGGGGCCGTCAGCCTGGAGGCTTTGAAGGCCGCGGGCTTCACGCCGCACCTGGCCTGAGCCCGCTCCGCCGCCAAAGGCGGAAGGCGCATCCCGGAGCATCGGAATCCCTGTCGAACATGGAGCTTGCGGCCAACATGCTGCTGGCGTACCATGCGCCACTGGAGGCACCCATGCAGAAAGAACTCACCTGTCCCGCTTGTGGTCACAGCGTCATCCAGTATCTGAACCCCGCGCCCACCACGGATGTGGTCATCTATGATCCCGAACGGGGCGTGGTGGTCATCGAACGTGTCAACGAGCCGCACGGCTTTGCCCTGCCGGGAGGCTTCGTGGACGACGGCGAGCAGGTGGAACATGCCGCCGTGCGCGAGATGCGCGAGGAGACCGGCCTCGATGTGGAGCTGCTGGGCGTGCTGGGGGTGTATTCGCGCCCGGATCGTGACCCGCGCCGCCATACCATGAGCGTGGTCTTCGTGGGGCGTCCGCGTGATGCGGCGGCCCTGAAAGCCGGGGACGATGCGGCCCGGGCGGCCTTCTATCCTCTGGACAGGCTGCCGCAGCCCATTTGTTTCGACCATGCCCGCATCCTGGCGGACTTCGGCCGCTGGCTGGCGGGAGAACGTACGCTGGCACCGGTGGAACCGGCAGGGGAGGATGACTGATGGGCTACCGTAACCTTCAGGAATGTGTGGCCGATCTGGAAAAGGTCGGGCAGCTGCGCCGTATCGACGTGCCCGTGGACCCGTATCTGGAGCTGGCGCACATCCAGCGCCGGGCCTTCCGCTCCAAGTCTCCGGCCCTGCTGTTCACGCGGGTCAAGGGCTGCTCCTTCCCCATGCTGGCCAACCTTTTCGGCACCACGGAGCGCCTGCACTACATTTTTCGCGACAGCCTCGCCGGGGTGGAAGCCGTGCTGGCCGCCAAGGCCGATCCGGCCGCGGCCCTGAAGCATCCCCTGCGCAGCCTGCGGGCCCTGCCCGCGCTGCCGCACATGCTGCCCCGCCGCACCTCCAAGGCCCCCGTGCTGGAGAACCGCTGCGCCCTGTCGGCCCTGCCCCGTCTGGTGGGCTGGCCCATGGACGGCGGCCCCTTCATCACCCTGCCGCTGGTCTACAGCGAGGATCCCGCACGCCCCGGCCCGGATGCCTCCAATCTGGGCATGTACCGTGTGCAGCTGGCGGGCAACGACTACGCCGCCGACGAGGTGGGCCTGCATTACCAGATCCATCGCGGCATCGGCGTGCACCATGCCGAGGCCCTCAAGCGGGGCCAGAGCCTGCCGGTGAACATCTTCGTGGGCGGGCCGCCGGCCTTCACCGTGGCGGCGGTCATGCCCCTGCCCGAAGGCCTGTCGGAACTGCGCTTCGCGGGCCTGCTGGGGGGCTGCCGTGCGGCCATGCATTACAGCCGCCGTCTGCCCCTGCCGGTGCTGGCCGAGGCGGATTTCTGCATCAGCGGTCACATCCTGCCGCACCTCAAGCCCGAAGGTCCCTTTGGCGACCATGTGGGCTACTACAGCCTGAAGCATGATTTCCCCGTCCTGCAGGTGGAGGCCGTGCATCACCGCACCGGCGCCATCTGGCCCTATACGGCCGTGGGACGCCCGCCGCAGGAAGACACGGTCTTCGGCGACTTTATCCACGAGCTCACCGGCGCGCTGGTGCCTCAGGTCTTCCAGGGCGTGCGCGAGGTCCACGCCGTGGACGCCGCCGGGGTGCACCCCCTGCTGCTGGCCCTGGGCAGCGAGCGCTATACGCCGTACGAGGCGCAGCGCCGCCCGCGCGAACTGCTGACCGCCGCCCTGCACATGCTGGGCACCACGCAGACGGCCCTGGCCAAATACGTGCTGGTGGCCGCGCATGAGGATGCGCCGGGACTGCGGGCGCGGGACGTGGTGGCCTTTTTCCGGCATCTGCTGGAGCGTACCGATTTCGAGCGCGACCTGCACTTCATCACCCGCTCCACCACGGATACGCTGGACTACACCGGTTTTGCCCTCAACGAAGGCTCCAAGCTCATCTGGGCCTCGGCGGGCGAGAAGCGCCGAGAACTGGCGCTGGAAGTGCACGACCTGCCGTCGCTGCCCGAAGGCTTCGGCGACGCCCGCTGTGCCGGGCCGGGCATCCTGGTGCTGCGCGGCCCCCGTCATGAGCTGGGCCGCAACGAGACCGACCCGCGCATGGAGGAGCTGGCCGCCTGCCTGGCCCACTGGCCGCAGCGCGATGCCTTCCCGCTGGTGGTCGTGGCGGACGATGCCGCCTTTTGCGCCGCGGACTTCGACAATTTCCTCTGGGTGGCCTTCAGCCGTTCCGATCCCGCTGCCGACGTCTACGGCACCGGGGCCGTGGTCCGCGCGCGGCACTGGTCCTGCGAAGGGCCGCTGCTGCTGGATGCCCGCATCAAGCCCTTCCATGCGCCCGCCCTGGAGGAAGACCCCGCCGTTCAACGCCGTGTGGATGCCCTGGCCGCGCCGGGCGGCCCGCTGCACGGCCTTATCGAATAAGGATCGTCTATGAAGATCGCCCTCTTGCAATGCAATACCGTCACCGGTGACGTGGCCGGCAATGCCGAGCGCATCCTTGCCGCCGTGCGTGAGGCCGCCGCCCAGGGCGCCGACCTGTGCGTCACTCCCGAGCTGGCCCTGTGCGGCGTGGCCCCGGGCAGCTATCTGCGCGCCGAGGACTTCGCCGAGGGCTGCAAGGCCGGGTTGCAGATGCTGGCCGATGCCCTGCAGGACGGGCCGCCCCTGCTGGTGGGCGCGCCGGTGGCCAGCGTGTACGCCTCGGGCCTGCTCTCCAATGCGGCCATCCTGGTGCAGAAAGGGCGCTGGTCGGTGGTCTCGCGCAAGGTCTACCAGACCTGCGGGCAGGACAGCGAGGCCCGCTTCTTCGACCGGGGCGTCTCCTGCGGTATCCTGGCCTTGGACGGCTGGCGCCTTGGCGTGGTGCTGTGCCAGGAATCGGCCACCGAGGACGGCGCCTTCTGGAAGACCCAGTACGCCAGCGGCCACAACCCGCTCATGGAGCTGGTGCAGCGCGGTGTGGACGCCATCGTCCACATGGCGGCGGTGCCGTTCAGCAAGGGGGTGCAGCGCCTGAGCGAGCAGATGCTCTCGCATGTGGCGGCGCGGCATCATGTGCATCTTTTTTCCGTCAACATGGTGGGCGGCAACGACAGCCGCGTGTACAACGGCCAGAGCCTGGCCTTCGATCCCACGGGGCAGATCCTGGCCCGCGGCAAGGCCTTTGCCGAGGACGTGCTGCTGGTGGACACCGCGGGCAGCGGCGGCATCGTGCATCCGCGTCCCGCCTGCCTGCCCGAAGCCATCTGGGACGCCCTGACCCTGGGCGTACGGGACTTCGTCCGCAAGTGCGGTCTGGAAAAGGCCATCGTGGCCCTTTCCGGCGGCATGGATTCGGCCCTGGTGCTCTGTGTGGCTGCCGAGGCCCTGGGCGCGGACAACGTGACGGCCGTGCTCATGCCGTCGCCCTACAGCAGCGAAGGTTCGGTGACCGACTCGCTGGAGCTGGCCAAGAATCTGGGAGTGCGGACCCTGACCCTGCCCATCGAGCCGGTCATGGAGAGTTTTTCCGCGGCGCTGGCGCCGGGGCTCGACCTGTTCGAGACCTTCCCCGGTGACACCACCTTCGAGAACCTGCAGGCCCGCATCCGGGGCATTATGGTGTCCTCGCTGGCCAACCGGGCGCGGGCGCTGGTGCTCAACACGGGCAACAAGAGCGAGTGCGCCGTGGGCTACAGCACCCTGTACGGCGATACCGTGGGCGCGCTGGGCGTCATCGCCGACCTGACCAAGACCGAAGTCTACACCCTGGCAGGCTGGTACAACCATCACCGTCAGGCCACCATCATCCCGCAGGCCATCTTCGACAAGGCCCCCTCGGCCGAGCTGCGGCCCGGGCAGAAGGATTCGGATTCCCTGCCGCCCTACGACGTGCTGGACCCGGTGCTGGAGAGCCTGATCTTTGCCGGGCAGACGGCGGCCCAGCCCCAGGAAGCCGACGAGGGCCTGCGCAAGGAAGTGCGCCGCAAGCTGTTCGCCGCGGAATTCAAGCGCCGTCAGGAGCCGTTGGGCCTGCACATCAGCCGCATGCCCTTCGGCACGGGCTGGCAGGTGCCGGTGGCCGGGCGCTACCGCATGCCGTAGGGGCGCGTGCTATCCGAGGAAAAGGGGACGCGCCGCAAGGCGCACGATATTTGATACCAAGGGAAGGCGGCTGCGGGAACGAGCATGGCCGCCGGAGCGCTCGCAGGAGCGCAGACAGACATCATTCGCATCTGGAGGAGAGACCATGCCTGAAGCACCAGAGAAAAACCTGGCTCTTGACATCGTTCGCATCACGGAAGCCGCCGCGCTTTCTTCGGCCCGCTGGCTGGGCCGCGGCAACAAGGAGGCCGGTGACGGCGCCGCCGTGGACGCCATGCGCAACAGTTTTTCCACCCTGCATGTGGACGGCATCGTGGTCATCGGTGAAGGCGAAAAGGACCACGCCCCCATGCTGTACAACGGTGAAAAGGTCGGCATGGGCGACGGCCCGCAGCTGGACGTGGCCGTGGACCCCGTGGAAGGCACCAGCCTGCTGGCCTATGGCCGTCCCAATGCCATCTCCACGGTGGCCGTGGCGCCGCGCGGCAGCATGTTCAACCCCGGCCCCAGCTATTACATGCAGAAGCTGGTGGTGGCCCGCGAGGCCCGCGATGTGATCGATCTGGACGCCCCGGTGGACGTCAACCTGCACAACGTGGCCCGCGCCCTGGGCAAGAACGTGCAGGACCTGGTGGTCTTCGTGCTGGACAAGCCCCGTCACAAGAAGCTCATCGAAGACATCCGCAGCACGGGCGCCCGCATCCAGCTGCATACCGACGGTGACGTGGCCGGCGCCCTGATGGCCGTGGATCCGCGTTCCGAAGTCGACGTCATGATGGGCACCGGCGGCACCCCCGAAGGCGTGCTGGCGGCCTGCGCCATCAAGGGGATGGGCGGCCAGATCCTGGCCCGTCTGGATCCCCAGTCCTATGTGGAGAAGGAAGCCATCAACGAGGCCGGCATCGACATCCGCGAAGTGCTGACCGTGCACGACCTGGTGCGCAGCGATGATTGCTTCTTTGCCGCCACGGGTATCTCCGGCGGCGATTTCCTGCGTGGCGTGCGCTACAGCGCCCGTCATGCGGTGACCCATTCCCTGGTGCTGCGCGGCAAGACCGGGACCCTGCGCTATGTGGAATCCTACCACAATATGGACAGGCTCTCCAAGATCAGCGCCGTGCAGTACTAAGCGAGGCTTGTTGCTTGATGAGAAAAACAGGATGCCAAGGCTGGCTGGTCAGCGGGCTGCTTTGCGGCCTGCTGCTGTGCGGCCTGACCGTGGTCGCCCCGGTGGACGTGGAAGCGGCCGCCGTGACGACGGTCTATGACGGGCAGAGCCCGGTGGAAGAAAAGGAACTGCTGCGCTTTCTCGATGTGCTGCCCCAGTTCCGCAGCTGGGCCCGTGAGAACAGGATCGAGGCCCATCCCGTGGCCCGCAGGGGCAAGGCGGATTTCCTCTATCCTGAGGATGCCGCCCGCTGGGTGGAAGCCAAGGGCTGGGATGCCCGGCGCTTCTTCTGCGTCATGGGCCGTATGGCCGCAGCGCTTGTCATCGTGGAAGACGGCAATGACTTGCAGGCCCGTCCCAAGGATATGCCCGTCGTGGACAAGAGCGAAGTGGAGCTGGCCCGCAAGCATCTGGGCAGCCTGCTCAAGGTGAGCATGCCTGACGAGGGCATGTCCCACTAGCATCGCAGGTCCCTGCCTGCTGTTCTGAAAAAAGGCGTCCGTCCCGTGAGGGATGGGCGCTTTTTTCATGGCGTTTGGCTTTGTTCCGTTTGCATCCTCCCTGCTGGCAGGCGGATGTGGAGCGTCCTTTTCTCGCACGGCGAGGCCTTCAGAGCCTTAGCGGCGGCGACGGACGGAAGCGCCAAACGAAGAAGAGCTGTCGCCCAAACAGAGGGCCGGGACTGGTGGCCTCCCTGCTTTACAGTACGCTATGGAGGCAGGTCCGGTACGTTCGCATTTGTTGGTGTGGTGTCGTGTCGCTAGGGGAGATCCGCCATCTCGGACGGCATCCTTTCCGTATGTTTGCGGATACGTCGTCCGGCAGGGATAAAGAGATGCTGTCACAGTCCCGCTGTCCGAAATGTGGGGCGGCAGGCAGCCCGACAGCAGACAGGTGCGGGAGTCTTTGTCGAAGCTGGCGGGTGGAGTTCCCGCTGGGCAAGGAAACAGGAAACGCAAAAGGGGAGGGCCTTGGCAGGCTCTCCCCTTGTTTTTGGTCTATGGACGGGCGCTTACTGGACCGGAACGGCTTCCGGCGGGATGGGCGCGCCGTGTTCGGGGCCCGCGGGCAGGGTCTGCACGGCGGGCGCCTCCTGCACGGGTTCGGCAGGCTGCGCGTTTTCCGCAGGCGCGGGCGTACCTTCCGCGGGAGCGGGGGCCGCAGCCTCCTCGGCCGGGGCAGCCTGCGTTTCCGCAGGAGCGGCGGCATCAGTCGCGGGAGCGGTGGCTTCCGGCGTTTCCGGGGCCTGGGCGGCTTCAGCCGGAGCAGCGGCTTCAGCAGCGGGCGTTTCCGGTGCGGCCGTTTCGGCAGCAGCTTCGGGGGCCGCAGGAGCCGTGCTTTCCTTAACAGCGGCCGGAGCGGCAGGGGCAGCGGCGTTCAGAGGCTGGGCGGCGGCGAGCTTGAGCTCGGCATGTCCGGCCAGCTGGGGAGCCAGCCACAGGTGGGCAGGCTGGGCCAGGAGGATGGCGAACAGGGTGCAGACCAGCAGGGAGCCGCCGGGCCAGGCGCGGCGGGTGAAGCGGGCCAGCAGCACGGCAAAGACGATGCACAGGCCGCCCAGGACGGGCAGGGCATCCAGACTGGTCAACAGGGCCTCATACTGCTGGGGGATGGCCAGCGAGGTGGACGTGCGGAGCCATTCCAGCGCCACGGGGAAGTGCAGGGCGGCCAGCAGCATGCCCGCATGCAGGAAGAGCAGGGCGATGACCAGATAGAAGAACTTGCTGCCCAGGCTGCCCATGCGGACCAGGGCGCGGCCCAGCAGGATGGCCAGCAGGCAGAGCGCGGGCGTGGCACCGGCAAGGCCGGAACCCAGCAGGGACAAGGGCAGGGAGAAGAACAGGGCGATCCAGAGGAAGGAGCTGCCGCTGTTTTCTTTGCGGCTGGCCCGCAGGGTCTTCCAGCTGGTGGCGAACACGCGGCCCCAGTTGACGCCGGTGACCACGAAGAGCCAGGGCAGGAGGCCGAGCACGGCCAGCGCCGGGGCCAGCCACCAGAAGGCGGGCAGGGGCCAGGGCAGGCTGATGAACTTGCCCGACACGGCCTGGGCGTAGCCTTCGGCCTGCACCCAGAAGATGATGGCGGCGGCCCAGAGGGTACCCAGCAGCAGGAGCAGGAGGAAGCCCGCCAGCGCGTCCAGACGCTGGGCGCGACGGATGCGCCAGGTCCAGAACAGGTGGACGAGGCTGGTCAGCAGGGGCAGGATCAGGAAGACCAGGCCGCCGGTCAGCGCGGCCAGACCGGAGGTCAGGAAGGCCAGCGGCAGGGAGATCCAGGCGTGTTCCTTTTTCCAGCCCATGCAGAAAAAGGCCATGGAGAGCAGGCACAGACCGGTGGCCAGCCCCTGCGGGCCCATGAAATGCGCCAGCTGCGGGAACAGCAGGCTGGAGAGCAGGATCAGGCCGGAGGCCAGGGCGGCCTGCGGGCCGAAACCGGCGGCACGGCTCAGGGCCCAGGTGCCCCACAGACAAGCCAGCCCGCCCAGAGCGGCGCCCGCCGGCCAGACGAAGGCCGAAAGCTGCGGCACCATGCGGGCCACCAGGTCGAGGGCGGCCAGCATCCAGACGAAGACGGGCAGCTGGGCATCACCGTTATGCAGGGGCGCGAACCACTGTCCACTGGCCAGCGCTTCACGGACGGTATCCATCAGTTTCATTTCCGGCGGGCAGTACAGGCCGCCGGTCAGGAAGGTGGGCCAGAGCTGGCAGGCCAGGAGCAGGAGCAGGGCCAGGGGGCCCATCTTGGCCAGTACGGCAAAGGCCTTCTGGGCAGGCCCGGCTTCCAGCATGGCCACCGGCGCGGCAGCAGGCGCGGCGGGAGCGGCAGCGACGTCCTCCGCAGGGGCTTCGCTGCCGTCGGCCTTTTCTTCGGCGGTGACGGCAGGCTCGGTCGCGGGTACGGGCTGTGCAGTCTCGGCAGGGGCCGCAGGCGCTTCCCCGGCTTCCATGCTCAGGGGCGCTTCGGGCGTCTGGTTCGCGGCAGGGCTTTCCACCGGCGCGGCAACGGGCGCGGCGGGAGCGGCCGGGGCGCCCTCAGCCTGCACGGCCTCTGCGGCGGGCATGGGGATGGGGACCTCTTGCTGCGGGGCGGGCGCCGGTTCCGGGGCCACAGACGCTGTGCCGGGGGCCGGGCTCTTCTGGCCGTCGGCAGGGGCGGGGCGGCTTACCCGGGCCCGGGCCTCTTCATCCAGCTGGGACCAGGGCGTCATGCCCATGGGGATCTCCTCTTCAGGGCAGGCCAGCTTGCTGGCGGCATCGGGATTTTTTTCTGTCATGATGGCTCCTTGGGCGATGCGGCGGCTCCGACCAGATAATGCCGGGCAGAACGGCCGTTCAGGGTCACGGTCAGACCTCCCCGGACAGCCAGGGACGTCTGTTCAACGATATCTTGCGCTGCCCCGGAAACGGGCAGGGGGATGCGAAGGGTGGCGCTGTCGCTGCCGAAGTTGGCGGCCAGCACCCAGCAGCTGCCGTCAGGCAGACGGGTGACGGTGGCCAGAGTCCCGGCAGGGCCGCTGACCACGCGCAAAAGCCGGCCCCGGGCCACACCGGAGACGGCGCGGGCATGCAGCAGCCGCGCCATGATGCTTGCCGGGCTCCGGGGCAGGCGCAGCTCTTCCGAAAGCGGGCCAAAGGCCAGGGGCGCGGGCTCCACTTCTCCGGCTGCGGTCTCCGGCTCCAGCAGGGGGACGAGACCGGCGCTGGCAGCCGTGCCCGGCGTGGACTTGGGCAGGGGCAGGGCGCCCTGCAATTCCTGCGAGCTCACGAAGGCCAGACCGGGCAGGCCCACACGCCAGGCAAGCAGCAGCAGGCAGGCTTCTTCCAGTTCCGTGTCGCGCCGGTCGCGGGCGGGAACGGCATCGGGCTTGCGCCCAAGGGCTTCCCGGGCCAGTCCGGCGGGCGTGGTGGGCCAGAAATATTCGTCGTCATGCAGGCCGGCAAGACGGCAGGCACGCTGGAACAGGGCCTCGCCACCGGGCAGGTCGCGCAGGGGACGCCAGTCCACGCCCCGCCACTGGTGCAGACCGCGGGCCAGACCTTCCTGCCGGACACCGCTGTTCATGGACTGGCGCAGCAATGCGGCCAGAGGCGCGGCATCGCCGGTGAGCAGGGCATATTCGGCGGCGGGGCTGGTGACGGTATCGCGGGTCAGGTCCACGGGGGCCCGCTGGATAAGGGGCGTCAGCGACGGGGGCAGGATGTCGGCCTGCATGGCCCAGCCGCCGTAGCGGTGGATCTCGCGGGCAAGGGCATCCAGGGCCTCCAGACCGGGGGCCAGCTGGTCACGGGGGGAGGGCGCTCCGCCGTCGGGCGGCACGTCCAGGCCCATGATGGCTTCAAGGTGCAGCCCGGCCAGGGTCTGCTGCTGCAGGCCGGTATGGCGGATGACGGCGGCGGAGAGCACGCGCCGGGCCTGTCCCGAGGGATCCTGCCAGAGCAGCACGGGGCGCAGCACGTTGCCCGCATAGCGGTAGAGCCAGCGCCGGGGCTTGCCGTCGGCCCCGCGCACTTCGCCGGTGACGGCCCAGCCGCCGGGCGTGGCCCAGGGCAGGCTGTCGCGCAGCAGGGCCGGGGGCAGCAGGCCCTTGTCGGTGAGGGCGCGGCATTGCCGGGCGTTGAGGGGGAGGCATTCCCATTCCTGGGGCGAGGCGGGCAGCGTGCTCCAGAGGGAGGAGGGGGCCTCCATCATGGCGTACAGACCGCTGAAGCGGCTGGCGTGGCGGGCCTGGAGGAAAAAGTCCGGGCCCAGGCCTGTGGCGGCCGGGGGCAGGGAGCCGCCCAGCTGGAAGCCGCTGGTGGCGGCACGGGCGTTGAGCCGGGCGAACTGTTCGTCATCGCCGCTGCGGGCGTCGAAGGCCAGGGACGTGGTGCCCGTGCCGAAATCGGGGCGGAGCTGGTTGTGCCAGAGGGCGCCCTGTTCCTGGGACGGGGACAGGTAGAGGCCGGAAAAGCCCATCCGCCGGAAGGCTTCCAGGGTGCCGGAGCGGGCCAGGGACTGCATGGCCGTGGCCTTGCCCCGCAGGGTGTGGGGATTGACCTCCAGCCAGCAGGGAGCGGCGTCCAGCAACAGGGGCAGGCGGTCATTGCTGCCGCTGTTGCCCCACAGGCGTTCCGAGCCCGAGACCTCGGCGGCCAGGTCGTCGGCATTGCCCAGCATGGACTGGCGTTCCAGCCACTGGATATAGCCGGGATCGGCGCGCAGCAGGCTGCCGGGGGCCCTGTCGGGGCGTTCCGTCCCGGACAGGAGCATCGGCTTGCGGCCGTGCGGGCCCATGACCTCCTGCGAACAGGCGCAGAGCAGCAGGGCCAGCACGACCGCCAAAAGCCGCCAAAGGGCAAAGGTCGCTAATGGGCGGCCTTTTCTTCTTCCTTGGCCGCGTTCCACAGCTCGTCCTTCTCATCCAGCGACAGGTCGGGGAAGTCCTTCCCCTGCTGCCGGGCCAATTCTTCCATGCGGGCAAAGCGGCGCAGGAAGCGGGCCGTGGCCAGGTCCAGGGCTTCGCTGGCCTTGATGCCCTTGCGGCGGCCCATCTCGGTGATGCTGAAGATCAGGTCGCCCAGTTCGTGCTTCTGGGCTTCGGCGTCGTCCCCGGCGGAGGCGTCCAGCCATTCCAGCCATTCGGCTTCCACCTGCTGTTCCACTTCTTCGTCCTCGGGCCAGGTGAAGCCCACGCGGGCGGCCTTGGAGTGGATGCGGTAGGCCTTGGTCAGAGGCGGCAGGCTGGAGGGCAGGGAGCCGAACAGGCCCTGGGGCTTGCCTTCGGCGTCGGTGTGCTCGGCGCGCTTGATCTTTTCCCAGGTCTTGAGCTGCTCGTCCAGATTGTCGAAGGTCACGTCACCGAACACATGGGGATGGCGGCGCACCATCTTGGCCCGGTTGTTGTTCAGGGCGTCGTCCAGGCTGAACTGGCCGCGCTTCTGGTACAGATGGGCCACGAAGAGCAGCAGGAAGGCCACGTCGCCCAGTTCTTCGCACACGTCGGCCGTGTTGCCGGAGCGGATGGCGCTGACCAGCTCGTGGCTTTCCTCGATGAGGTATTCGGTCAGGCTTTCGGGGGTCTGCTCCTTGTCCCAGGGGCAGCCGTTCTCGGCATCGGTCAGCCGTTCGATGACGGCCTGCAATTCTTCCAGAGCGCTTTTCATGAAACTGTTCCTTGTGGAGGGTTAAAGTCCGAAACGGCTGATGAGGTCAGGCGGCAGCCAGCCGCGCACCTGGCTTATCAGGGAATTGAAGTAGGGCAGGGCGCGCGAATGGCGCAGGAACTCGGCATCGCCGAAGAGCTTTTGCAACAGCAGCAGGACCACGGCGCAGAGCAGCACGCCCTTGGCCAGGCCCAGCAGGCCGCCGGTGAGCTTGTCGATCCAGCCCACGAAGGAGAAGGCCAGCAGCTTTTGCAGCAGCCGCGCCAGCAGGCCCACGGCGATGAGCACGCCCAGGAAGAGCAGCACATAGCTGGCGATATTGCGCCAGGCCGGTTCGGTGATGAAGGTGAGGTGCGGGGCCAGCACGGTGTGGAAATGGTGGGAGACCCAGAAGCCGCCCACGATGGAGATCAGCCCGGCGACCTCGCCCACGAAGCCGGTCCAGAACCCGCGGGCCGCGAAGGCCGTCAGGACCAGCACGATGATGACGTCGAAAATATCCTGTCCCATAAGCTTCCTGTAGGAAAAGATCCTCCTGCGGCCGACGGGGCGGCGGGTCGCGGGGCGCCGGGATCTCCGGCAGCCTGCGGCGGGCCGCATCCGTGCGTGCAGGTACGGGCGCAGCATAGCAAAAGGGGGGGCAGGACACAATCCGTCCGTCTGTACAGATGGGGGCCGATACGCTATGCTTGCGGGATGGATACGCGATTGGGAAACTTGCTGGAACAGGCCGGACTGGCCTGCAACAGTACGGAAGCTCCGGCGGCGGAGACCGCTCCCGGAGCCGAAGAGGAAAGCCACGGCCTGACGGCCTACACGCCCTTCATCTCCGTGCGGGCCTGCGGCCGTTTGTGGCGCCTGCAGCGCGCCGCCGACCTGGAGACCCTGTGGAACGCCATGCTGGACGATCCGCAGAACTTCGAGGACGAACGCCTGCCTTACTGGACGGAACTGTGGCCGTCCAGCATCGCCCTGTGCCGCTGGCTGGAAGAGCGCCGCGCCGAGATCGCCGGGCGCCCCTGCCTCGACCTGGGCTGCGGCCTGGGGCTCACGGCCATGGTGGGCCAGTGGCTGGGCGCGCAGGTCATCGGCATGGACTATGAGGAAGAGGCCCTGCACTTCGCCAGCCTCAACGCCCGGCACAACGGGGTGTCCTCGCCCCTGTGGACCGTCATGGACTGGCGGCAGCCCGCCGTGCGGCCCCGCAGCATCTTCCGCCTGTGGGGCGGCGACATCATGTACGAAAAGCGCTTCGTGGCGCCGGTGATGCACTTTCTTTCCCATGTGCTGGCCGACGACGGCGCGGCCTGGGTGGCCGAGCCCGGGCGCGGCGTGTACGAGGCCTTCTTGCAGGCCCTGCACGGCGGCGGTCTGGAAGGGCGGCGCGTGTTCACCGAGCGTGTGGAACCCCTGTATGCCCAGCCCGTGCCCGTCACGGTGGCCGTATGGGAGATACGCCGCCGCGTCCGGCCCGCGTAGGCCCGGATCGTGGGCCCTGGAGCCCTCCCGCTCCGGTAGCCGGCCCCCGTTGCCTGCGTGAGGGGCTTGTCCCCGCAAGGCATGCGGCAACATGCGCAGGCAGGGGCCTTTTGTATCCCTTGCTGCAGCGGCCCGGCATGACGGGCGCGCACCTGTGGTCGGCATCCGGCCTGTCCGCCCCTTTCCCGGCACGTTTTTTCGTGAAAGGCGCCGCTCCGGCGGGCAGGGGCGGGGAAAGGCCTCTGGATTTTCAGGAAGATTTTGCTAGATTCACCACCGGGCACCGCCGGACGGTGTCCCGGCCGCATGAGGCGAACAATGGGAAAACTGACACGTTTTGGTGTTTCTCTGGATGAAGAGCTGCTGGAACCTTTCGACGCCCTGTGCGCCGTCAAGGGCTACAGCAACCGCTCCGAAGCCATCCGTGACCTCATCCGCAAGGCCCTTGTGGCCGAGGAGTGGCAACAGGCCGACGGCCAGGGCGCAGGCACGCTGACCCTGGTCTATGACCATCACAAGAACGACCTGGCCCGCCGCCTGACCCAGATGCAGCACGACGAGCATGACATCATCATCGCCACCCTGCATGTGCATCTGGACCATCACAACTGCCTTGAGGTGCTCATCCTCAAAGGCGAGGCCGCCCGCGTGCGGGCGCTGGCCGACAAGCTCATTTCCTGCAAGGGTGTCAAGCACGGCACCTTCAGCGGTACAACTACAGGACAGGATCTCGCATAATGGAAGACGTGCAACGCCATGCCCCCAAGGTTCCCATCAATATCGACCGCGTCGGCATCCGCGGCATCACCGTGCCCCTGCTGGTGCGCGACCGCGCCCAGGGCAGCCGCCAGACCGTGGCCCGGGTGGACCTTGGTGTGGATCTGCCCGCCTCGTTCAAGGGCACGCACATGAGCCGCTTCATCGAAGCGCTGGAAGAATGGAACGACGAAATCAACTACCAGTCGGTGCGCCGCCTGCTGGCCACGGTCAAGGAACGTCTGGAAGCGCGCCGTTCCTATGTGCGCTTCTGCTTCCCCTATTTCGTGCACAAGCCCGCGCCCTCGTCGGGCATCAAGAGCATCATCTCGTATGAATGCCGTTTGACCGGCGAGCTGGACGAGAAGGGCCAGTCCTTCCTGCTGGAAGTGGACGTGCCCGTGATGACCGTGTGCCCCTGCTCCAAGGCCATCAGCCGCGAGGGCGCGCACAGCCAGCGCACCATGATCCATCTGGCCGTGCGCATGTCGGGTTTCAGCTGGATCGAGGAATTCATCGAGATGGCCGAGGCTTCGGGCTCGTCCGCCGTCTACACCCTGCTCAAGCGCGAGGACGAGAAATACGTCACCGAGCACGCCTTCGCCCAGCCCACCTTCGTGGAGGACGTGGTGCGCAACGTGGCCCAGCGCCTGACGGAGCACGAGCATGTGCGCTGGTTCCGCGTGGAAGTGGAGAGCATGGAATCCATCCACAGCCACAACGCCTTTGCCTGCATCGAACGCGACCTGCGAACGCAGGACGAACAGGCCTAGCCCACACCTGAGGAAGCCGGGAGAGCCCCGGCTTCCTTTTTTTGCACGATACTGCGGTCAAAAAATTTTTCCCAAAAAGTTTTTTACACTTGACAGCAGCCTGTGCTAATACTCTCAAGCCCAAGTTTCGTATGGCCTTGGGGCAGGGCAGGCTGTCCGGCCGTCGTCCTGTCCCCCTCAGGGACTGTCCCTTTGCCGGTGGCATGCGGGGCTTTTCCCTGCCGCCCGGGCCCTTCCCCCCGTTTTTGGTTGCGATTTCTTACCCCGGAGAAAGCATGCGTCTTGTCCCAAGACTGCTGATACCCCTTGCCATGGGCCTGCTGGCCCTGAGCGCCGGTTGCGCCTCCCATTCCGGGTCCGGCTCTTCCGGTTATCCTGAAGAATCCTGGTATGCGCAGCGCCAGCGCGCGGCGCAGGAAGCCCGCTTCCGCCGTTCCTATGAAGCCGTTTTCGATGAAAGCGCCGAGGAGGGCGGTCCCCGGCAGGCCAAGGCCGTGCAGGTGGCCCGTTCCGCCATCGGTACCCCCTATGTGCCCGGCGGGCGCAATCCCGGCGGCTTCGACTGCTCCGGCCTCGTCCAGTGGGCCTACAAGAGCGTGGGCATCAACCTGCCGCGCACGGCCCGGGAACAGTCGGCCGTAGGCAAGCGCATCACCCGCGTGGAAGACATGCGCGCCGGTGACATCGTGGCCTTCCACCATCCCCGCCGCGGCTACCACACCGGCATTTATGTGGGGGACGGGAAATTCGTCCACAGCCCCCGTCGCTGGACGCGCGTGCGCATCAACAGCCTTGACGACCCGTATTTCAGAACTACCTTCATGGGAGCCCGGCGCGTGGAAGGCAGCGACGCCTTCAGTGCCGAGGAACTGCGCATGGCCGCCTATGCCGAAGAGCAGGCCGTGCGCGAGATCTCGCACAGCCGCAGCAAGAGCAAGGCCGGTGTCAGCCAGAAGAGCTCGCGGGACAAGAAGAGCAGCGTCAAGAAGAACAACAGCCGCAACAAGAGCAAGAGCAGCGTCAGCCGGAAGGACAGCAGCAAGAAGAGCAGCGTCAAGAAAAGCAGTAGCAGCAAAAGCAAGAGCAGCGTCCAGAAAAAGAGCAGCAGCAAGAAGAGCTCCGGCAAGCAGGGACGCAATACCAAGAAATAGTCCGTCCTTTCGTCCGCAACGGGAGGGCGGCATGACCCGGGCCCCGGGCCCGGCATATACGGGAGTCGATCATGCTTCCTCTCATGAGCCCCCAGGATGTCAAAAGAAAACTGGAAGCCGGCGAGATCCGGCTCGTGGACATACGCGAACCTGATGAAGTGGAGTCCCTGCGCATCGAAGGCGCGGAGATCGCCCCCCTGTCGGTCATCCGCTGGCAGGATTTCCGCCCCGTGACGGACAAGCCCGTGGTCTTCACCTGCAACTCGGGCCGCCGCACCAAGAACAACAGCGACCTTCTGGAACAGCTGGCCGCCGGTGAGGCCTGGCAGATGGAAGGCGGGGCCACGGCCTGGGACAAGGCCGGTCTCCCTGTGGTGCGCAGCCGCCGCAGCCTGCCCATGTTCCGCCAGATCCAGATCGGCGCGGGCGGCATGGTGCTGCTGGGCCTGGCCCTGAGCCTTGCCTGGCCCCAGTGGCTCTGGCTGAGCGCTTTCGTGGGCGCGGGCCTGGTCTTTGCCGGGGTGACGGGCTTCTGCGGCTTGGGTCTTTTGCTGGCCCGCATGCCGTGGAACAAGAAATAGTCTCCGCGCAGACAGATTTTCCCAAAGGGGAAGGGCGCTCCTGTCAGGGGGCCCTTCCCCTTTCGTTCATATCCTTCATGATACACAGACGGCCCGTACGGGCGTTTTCGGAGGCGGCATGACCATCCCCTGCGCACTGCCCCGCAGCCTGCAAGCCTATCGTTACCATCCTGCGCCGTCAGCCTCTTCCCGTCCCGTGCGGGGACGGCTGGCCCCCAGCCCCACGGGCTACATGCATCTGGGCAATGCCTGGGCTTTCCTCCTGGCCTGGCTGGCGGTGCGCAGCGCCGGAGGGACGCTGGTCCTGCGCATGGAGGACATCGACCCCCAGCGTTCGCGTCCCGAATATGCCCGGGCTCTGGTGGAGGATCTGCGCTGGCTGGGGCTGGACTGGGACGAAGGCCCGGCCGTGGACGGTATCATCCCGGACGAGGGCGACATGGCGGAGCAGGGCCCGTGCGGACCTTATTTCCAGAGCGCCCGCGCGGCCCTGTATGATGCGACGCTGGATGCCATGGACCGTGCCGGGCTGGTCTATCCCTGTTATTGCACCCGCAAGGAGCTGCGCCAGCTGGCCGGAGCCCCCCATGTGGATGATGCCGGGGCCCCCTATCCCGGTACCTGCCGTCATCTGAGCCCGGAAGAACGGCGCCAGCGCGAGGCACAGGGGCGGCGTGCCTGCCTGCGCCTGCGCTGCCCCGAGGGACGTTTCCATTTTCAGGACGGCCTGCTGGGTGAGCAATCTTTCACTCTGGAGGACTGCGGCGGCGATTTTGCCCTGCGCCGTTCCGACGGCGTGGTGGCCTACCAGCTGGCCGTGGCCCTGGACGACGCCCTGATGGGCATCACCCAGGTGGTGCGGGGCCGCGACATACTGACGTCCACGCCGCGCCAGCTGGCCCTGCTGCGTCTGTGGGGCTTCGAACCGCCCGCCTATGCGCACATCCCGCTGCTGCTGGACGGACAGGGGGAGCGGCTGGCCAAGCGCCATCAGAGCCTGGGGGTGCGCGAGCTGCGCCGCCAGGGCGTCACGGCGGCGGAGATCGTGGGTGTGCTGGCCCGTCTGGCAGGCCTGCGCCCGGACATGCGACCGCTGGCGGCAGCCGAGCTGCTGGCAGATTTCCGGCTGGAGCGCCTGCCCCGGCAGGACGTCTGCCTACGGGACCTGCCCTGTGTGCCGGACTGGCTGCGGCCCCTGTGCCTGCTCTGCTGACGGGCGGATTTGTCTTTTATGAAAAAAAACGCTATCTTTAGCTTTTGAAATTTTCTTGCCCGTTGTCGGGCTGGAGGCAATATGAGCAAGGTTCTTGATAAGGCCTTTCTTGAAAGTGTGTTCCCTCCGGAACGCACTGAGGCTTTTTTCGACGCACTGTTCGGCGGCGCTGAGGAAGGCGCTTATGACATCGTTCTGGTCTGCCGCTCCGAAGGAGAAGGGAAGGCGGAACTGGCCTTTGAGCTGCATCAGCGTCCCGGAAAATGTCTTGCCTGCAATCTGACCTACGGACTGCCGCAGGTCTTCCAGCGCCATCCCATCCTCAATGTGGCGGGCGTGGCCCGTGCCGTGGCGGAAAAACTGGGTTGGCCCGGCGACAAGGTCCGCTGGTGGCTGGGCCATACCGAGGAAGTCAGCCGCAGCCTGCACGTCATCCCCCTGTATCTGGAAAGGACTGCGGACTGATCCCGGGGCCGGGCATATTTCCGCTTGACAGTCTGGCCATATTTTGACACAACAAGCCGTCCGCCAGCTTAGCTCAGTTGGTAGAGCAGCTGATTCGTAATCAGCAGGCCAAGAGTTCAAGTCTCTTAGCTGGCTCCATAAAAAATAAGCCCTTACGGAAATCTCCGTGAGGGCTTTTTTTGTGCCCATGTGACATCTTCCTGCCGGGCCTTTCTGTGAGGTATCCCGGCAGGACGGCAAATGATCCATCTTTTGCGCATGGTCATGACGCCAGATCTGGCCGGGAAAATGCCCGGTCAGCACGCCAACGAAACGACATTCCGGTTCAGACTATTCCCCGTTTGCCTTGGCGCATGACACGCCGTCCTGCGCCTGCTGTCGTGACCGGCAGGGACACTCGCGGCAGGCCCTGGTGGAAAGCGTGGATATGTTCGGTGCTTTCCTCACTGTCTTTGGACGGCAGGGACCGCAGGTGGAAAAAAGTGCTTGAGAGATGAAAAACAGAAACGGTTGTTTATTATAATCGGTCAATGATACACGCAGGATAACAAAAAAGAACAAAGAATTTTCACATGACCCGAGATCTGGAACGATCCCGCAGCAGGATGGGGCATTCACTGCCGGACAGTGTCATTGCAACCCTGGGAGGTACGTCATGCCAGTGTGTCCCACCTGCGGTTTTCCGGGAACGATCTATAAATGTGATGTTTGCGGTGATGTCCGTTGCAATGGTCATACGGTGAGCGCCGGAGGCCAGCGCGGCGCCTGCGGTACCAACAAAAGCCCCTTTGGAACGGCCAAACCGGCTGTGCCCAACGGCCGTTGCCATGTCTGTCGCAAGGGAAAGTACAGAAAAATCTAGCTGTTACTGTGGCCCTTGCGGGGCCGTCGATAGAAGAAGGCCGCATCCGGGAACGAGAGCTGCCGTGAGTTGCGTCGGCGTCCTGCCGGCGTGATGATGGCAAACGTTTTGCCTTGGCGCTATCGTCCTTCCGGACAGACTTTCCGGGCAGGACCCAGGCCCTGGTGCCGCGTCCTGCCTTTTTGTTTTTCTTTACTGTGTTCATTCTGTGGCAGCCGCTTTCCGGCTGGAGGGCGGTGACACATGACTTCGCCATGCGGTGCCGTGCATCAAGGAGATCGATCATGCTGGGAGCCATCATCGGTGACATGGTGGGCAGTCCTTACGAGTTCCATCCGTGGCAGGGAGCTGCGGAGGCCTTTCCTTTGTTTTCTCCCCGTTCCCGCTTCACGGACGATACGGTGATGACCGTGGCCGTGGCCCGCGGGCTGATGCAGGCCTATGGGCAGGAACAGGCCTGCCGGGAGGCCTTCATCGACGCCATGCACGAATATGGCCGTGCCTACAGCCGGGCGGGCTACGGTCAGCGTTTTTTTCGCTGGATCGTCACAGGCAGCCGTGAGCCGTACAACAGTTTCGGCAACGGTTCGGCCATGCGTGTCTCGCCCGTGGGCTGGGCCTGTGACAGTCTGGAAGAAACGGAACGCTATGCGGCCCTGAGCGCCTCCGTGACGCATGACCATCCCGAGGGCATCAAGGGGGCCTGCGCTACGGCCGCGGCCATCTTCCTGGCCCGGGACGGTGCCGGACGGGATGCCATCCGTGATTATGTCTCCTTCCGCTACGGATATGACCTGGATCGCAGCCTGGCCGAGATCAGGTCCGCGTACCGCCACAAGGAAAGCTGTCAGGAGTCCGTCCCTGAAGCCATCATCGCCTTTCTGGGAAGCCGTTCCTTCGAGGAGGCCGTACGCAATGCCGTCTGGCTGGGAGGTGACAGCGATACGCAGGCCGCCATCGCCGGAAGCATAGCCGAGGCCTTTTACGGCGGTGTGCCGCAGGAACTGCGGGAAGCGGCTCTGGCCCGCCTTGATGACCGTTTGCGCGGCGATGTGGCTGCCTGGTACCACTGGCTGTCGGAGCACCGGGGCATCCGGCTTGACAGGAAGACCGATCCTGTTCAGGAACAGAAGACAGCTGTATCCGCAACAGGGAGGGACATCATGGAGACCATGCCGAAAGCCGGGATGACAGGGCAGTGGGAAACAACGGTGGAAGAAGGGATGCTGGCCGCGCAGGTAGGCAGCGGCGAGGTCCGGGTGCTGGCCACGCCCATGATGATCATGGGCATGGAACGGGCCGCCATGGAAGCTGTGCGTCCCGGTCTGCCCGAAGGCATGACCAGCGTGGGCACCCGTGTGGACATCAGCCATACGGTACCGACCCCCTGCGGTATGAAGGTGCGCTTTGAGGCGAAATTGACGGCGGTCTCGGCCAACGGGCGCGGTCTGACTTTTTCCGTGGCTGCCTATGACGAGGTCGGCACCATCGGAGAGGGGACCCACGAGCGCGTGGTGGTGGACAGGGAAAAATTCCAGAGCCGGGCTCAGACCCGTGGCGGTCAGGGCTAGCACTGACCGTCAAACCGGACAGAAGTACCGGTGCAAAACAGGACGTTACTGACAGGGAGGGGCAGAGGCTCCTCCCTGTTTTTTGTTCCAGGAGAGAAGGGGCGGCTGGGCGTATCTTGCGCGGGAAAGTGTGGTTTCCTGGTGAATAAGGCTGTTCCTGTCTCGTCCTATCACTGGGCAGGTATCTTCAGCAGCCTGTAGTGCGGACAGGATGCCGGTGCGCAAGGCAACGCCAAGGGATGAGAAGAGGCTTGCCCGCACGTCTGGGGAAGGGTAAGCTCTACACGTCCTTCTGCGGGAGGAGAAAAAGCGCAGGCTGCAGGAGGAAAGCGGCCTGCCGGCGGCCAGGAGGAACCGTTCCGGGCCTCTGTCTTGGGCCAGCCCTGACCTGCAAGCTGTGGCGTCAGATTTGCCCTTTGTCGCGATATTGCGTACTTGTCTGGCAGCCGTCCTCTGGCCGCGGATGCCGGGGCGGATACGGCACGGCAGCCATCTGCCCTGTGCTGCATAGCAATGCTTCGAGGAGGCACCGTTGTTTTTTATCGGATCACTGACCTGCCTGAGCATCTTTCTGGCCTGGCGTCTGGCTGCACCCTGGTGCGCCCCCTTCCTGGCGGTCTGCGTGACAGCCCTGCTGCAGGTCCTTGCGGCCATGGGGGGCGTGTATCATGAAGTCCGCCTTGCTGTGGCTGTCCTCTCCTTCCTTTCCCTGCTGCCTGTCTGCCTTTCGCTGTTCACCGCGGGGGCGCCGCGGCGGCGCTATATGTGGACGGCCGCTCCCTCCTTGCTCTTCGCGGGCCTATTGCTCCTGTTCGCCTGGCATTATGCCGGGGCCAGGCTCGTCTATTGGGACGAATACTTCTGGGGGGGCTTCGTCAAGCATCTGGTGCAGGAAAACAGCCTCTGGGCCTGGGGCTCCGTCCTGCCCCGTCATGATTCGGTGCTGCTCTATCCCCCCATGGTCACCATCCTGCAGGCCCTGCTCCAGCCCATGGGGACGTTCTCGGAGCCTGCCATAGCCCTGGGCGAAGGAGCCGTCCTGCTTTCTGCCACCGGTGTCGTCATCCATCTGGCCCGGGAACGAGGGCTTTCGTCCTGGCCGGTTTGCTTCTGCGCTCTGCTGACGTTCGGCCTGCTGCGCTCCCTGGGGGCGCATGTGGACTATGGTTCCTACATCTTCGGCTATGGAGAAAGCCTGCAGACAGCATTCTATACGGCACTGGCCTTGCTGGTGATCTTCTCCTCCTGCCGGGACCGGCTGCTGCGTCTGCTCCTGCAGGGGGGCTGCGCTGTGCTCATCCTGTGTAAACCTACCGGGATATTGCTCGTCCTGTGTGTGCTGGGCGCCTTTGCGCTGCGGCAGTGGTTTGGTGTGTCAAGGCAAAGGTTCCATCATGTTGTGTGGTCGATCGTCAGCGTGGTCTGGCCGGCTGTCCTGTGCTGGGGGCTGTGGAAGGTCTATCGTGTCATCTGCATCACGGGAGCGGCCGGGGCAGATTTTTCTGCCATGGCCAATGCTTGGGGACTGGAGACCATTCTTGATGCCATTCCCATGTATGCCTGGGCGTTTCTGATGCGGCCTCTCGTCAGTATCCCTGCGATAGGGCTGCTGACGTTCGCGACCGGTACAGCCGTGTTGCTGCTCCTGGCCTGTGGAGGAAGCTGGTACCTGCTGCGCAAGGATCCCCAGATGCTTCCTCAGGGCAGGGGATTTGCCGCGCTTCTTTTAGCAGCAGGCTTTCTGGCCTGGGTAGCGGTCCATGCCTATGCGACCATGGCCTATATGGATGCGCGGGAGCTGGTTTCCGCGGCCAGTTATGAGCGCTACGCGGCCGTTGCCATGGGCCCTGTGCTGGTCGGGACGGTTTTTCTTTTCCTGCTGCGTGCTGTAAAACAGGGCCACTTGTGGCAGGCCAGGCTCGTACGCTTTTTCAGTGTGGCGCTCATGGTTGTGGTCGTGTGTTTTTCGCTGCAACGCCCTGCGGATATCCCCGGACATCTGGCAGAGATGGAGCAAGCCGCCCGTATCCTGCAACAGGCTACGCCAGAAGGGAGTTCTTGGTGGCTCGTGGCCGGAAAGGCTTCCTACGAGTATGGCATGATCTGCCGTTATCTGGTAATGCCGAAACGCAGAGCTGCCCGCGTGAGCGACATACTGGAATTCAATCCAGTGGGTTCCCTGGAGGAACGCCTGCTCGGTGGTACGCTACCTGCCGACCTGCGGGCCACGGCCCGACGGCAGAAGGTGGATTATCTGCTCCTGTGGCGCGTCCCTGCCGACTTCGTGGCGCGTTACGGCAAGGAGCTGGGTTTGTGTGAAGGTGAGGCGTTCCCGCTCCTCCTGCGTCTTGATGCCTGGCGTGAAGGGGAACGGGAGCTGCCTGAAAAGATCGTGTTGCCGGCAGAGCTTGGCCGGTAATGAGGGAGATGCGGTACGGCCGTGTCCCCATCGAGGGGAAATGCTATGGAACAGACCTGTGAACTGACTATCCTGATGCCCTGCCTGAATGAATCCGAGACGCTGGCCACCTGCATCATGAAGGCCAAGGCCTATCTAGAACGCTCCGGAGTCGACGGGGAAGTGCTGATAGCGGACAACGGCAGTACGGACGGGTCCCAGGAGATAGCCCGCGGCCTGGGGGCCCGGGTGGTGGATGTGGCGCAGAAAGGGTATGGCGCGGCCCTGCTGGGGGGGATCGCTGCCGCACGCGGCAAGTACACCATCATGGGCGATGCCGATGACAGCTACGATTTCTCCAGCCTTCAGGTCTTTGTGGACAAGCTGCGTCAGGGCGTGGATCTGGTCATGGGCAACCGCTTCAAGGGCGGAATCGCTCCCGGGGCCATGCCGCCGCTCCATCGCTATCTGGGCAACCCGGTCCTGAGCTGGATCGGTCGTTTGTTCTTCCGTATCAGCATCGGCGATTTCCATTGCGGTCTGCGTGGGTTCAACACCGAGGCTATTCGGCACTGCGACCTGAAGACCACCGGTATGGAGTTCGCCTCCGAGATGGTGGTCAAGGCCTCCCTTTACGGCCTCAGCATGGCCGAGGTCCCCACCACGCTGGCCCAGGATGGCCGCAGCCGTCCGCCGCATCTGCGTACCTGGCGCGATGGCTGGCGCCACCTGTGCTTTTTGCTGACCTATGCGCCGCACTGGCTGTACATGTATCCGGCGCTGGCCCTGATGGGCGTGGGCCTGCTGGGCGTGCTGCTCCTGCTCTCCGGTCCGCTGTCCGTGGGCAGTGTGACCTTTGCCAACAAAAGTTTCGTGACCTTTGCCATGCTGCTCATGCTGGGCATGCAGGTCATGGGGCTGGGGGTCGTGGCGGCCGGGCTGGCCGGTACGCATCTGCCGGGTCGCGGCGTCAGCCTGCTGGCGCGCCTGGCCTCCCGTGACAGGCTGGCTTTCGTGGCGCTGGCCTTTCTGGTGCTCTTCGTATCCAGCTATGGCTATTGTTTTTCTGCATGGTCCAGTGCCGGTTACGGGGATATGGCATCGCCCTTCGTGGACAATCTGAGCATCCTTGCCATCGTCTTCGGTGCCATGGCTGTTTTTTCCTTCATGCTGGCCTTCATCATCGCTGTGTGCAAGGAATTCGGCATGCGGCACTGATCCTGCCGCCAGAAGCTGTATGAAGGGGAGAACGCGGACGGAGCTTGAGCGGGCTTTGTCTGTCATC